>CAJGDT010000168.1 GCA_904502265.1 uncultured Barnesiella sp.
CAACTCAAGGCCCTCATCGCCCGCGACCTCTTCGATATGAGTGCCTACTTCCAGGTAATGAACCCCATCGATCCTGTCTATCTCAAAGGCGTAGAAATCATCAACAATGATGAGGAGTATCGCAAATTATTAGGGCGATAACTATAATAGTAAGATGTAATCAAGGCGCATGCGGTGGAGTAAAATCCTGCATGCGCCTTGTTGTATTGAGTGAGTGTTGTCGCTCTTTACTCCTCGTCGGTGTACCAGCGAGAGTACATGAGGTAGTTACGGGCGATTTTTTGGTTCATCTCTTTCGATTGCTCGGGGTCTACCATCTTGACGAATTTGGCAGGTGCTCCGGCCCACAACTCACCGGGTTTGATAACGGTCTTGCTCTTTACCACCGATCCGGCTGCTACGATAGCGCCTTCGCCTACCACTGCATAGTCGAGTACCACGGCTCCCATGCCTATGAGTGCGCCATCGTGGATGTCGGCTCCGTGAATGGTCACGTTGTGACCTATCGACACATCGTCGCCAATGTGGATGGTAGACTTCTCGTAGAGGGTGTGCAGTACCGAGCCGTCTTGTACGTTCACGCGGTTGCCTATGCGTATCGAGTTTACGTCGCCACGCAATACTGTTCCGTACCAGATGCTGCAGTCGTTACCTATCTCTACATCGCCTATGATGGCGGCGTTTTCGGCAAGGAATGTGCCCTCGCCAATCTTGGGTGTAAACCCACGAACTTTTCTTATAATTGCCATATTGTTATTTTATTTGTAGTTTACAAGTTTGTTAAATAGCCGATGTGGCCTCGCGCAACCATTCGCACTCTTCCGATGTAAGTGATGACTTGAGCTTGTCGTAGACCATGCGGTGGTAGTCGTTGAGCCATGCAATCTCGTAGGGTTGTAGTATGGTGATGTCCAGGGCTCGCTTGTCGAAGGGGAAGAGTGTGAGAGGCTCGAAGCGGTAGAACTTGCCGAACTCACTCTCTTGGGCAAGAACGGTGAGTACAAGATTCTCGTGACGGATGCCATACTCGCCGGCGCGGTAAAGTCCCGGTTCGTTAGAGGTAATCATGCCCGGTACAAGAGGAGTGGGATTCTCTTGCAGACGTATGCTTTGCGGACCTTCGTGTACGTTGAGGAAGTGGCCAACGCCATGACCTGTACCATGCAGGTAGTTGAGGCCCTCTTTCCAGAGGGGCATGCGGGCAATGGCGTCGAGCTGTGCACCACGAGTGCCTTCGGGGAATTGGCAACGCGAGAGAGCAATGTGGCCCTTGAGTACGAGGGTGAAGTCACGCTTTTGTTGTTGGGTGAGGGTGCCCAATGATACAGTGCGTGTAATGTCGGTTGTACCGTCGAGGTATTGTGCTCCCGAGTCGACCAATAAGAAGCCTTTGCGACGAATGGGTACATCGCTTTCGGGTGTTGCTGAGTAGTGTACAATAGCACCGTGTTCGTTGTAGCCACATATCGTACCGAAGCTCTCGTCAACAAAGAGGTTTTGTTCGGCGCGGAATGCTCTTAACTGTTGGGCTGCACTTATTTCGGTAGCTGTTCCCAAGTCGATGTTGCTATCCAACCAGCGGAAGAAGCGAACCAATGCCACACCATCGCGCACCATGGCTTGGCGTATTCCGGCTATTTGTATTTCGTTTTTGATAGCCTTGAACATGGCTATTGGGCCGTTTTCGCGGATGACGGTTGTGCGGAGCTTATTATATAATGTATAGTTGAGTTTGGCGGGATTGACGCTTACCTTCTTGTCGCAGAGCGAGGCAGCAAAGTCAAACACTGCTTCGTAGGGCATCTGCTCGACACCAATGGCGCGCAAGTGAGTCTTGTTCTCCTCGTTAAGCTTCTCGCTTCTTACAAAGAGTATTCTGCGGTTGTCATCGATATAAGCGTAGGCATAGGTCATAGGGTTGTAGTTGACATCCTTGCCGCGGATGTTGAACAACCAAGCAATATCGTCGAGGGCCGATAGTAATAGGGCATCAGCGCCACTCTCCTTAATAGCTTGCATTGTGCGCATGATTTTCGATGTGGCATTCTCACCGCAATACTCCAACTCGTGTCCGAAAAATGGCGTGTTGGGTAAGGTGGGGCGGTCTTGCCATATCTTGTCGAAGGGGGTGAAGTCGGTGATGAGCGATATGTTGTGCTTATCGAAGAAGGCTTTCATGCTCTCGACGCTTGTGGTGCTGAACAGAGTGCCATCGATAGCAACTGTGGCGCCTGTAGGGAGTATGGTCGATAGCCATGATTCGATTGATGGTGTTTCGGGAAGTCCGTCTTTAAAAAGGACGAACCCCGAGTCGGTCAATTGCTCATCGGCTTGCAAGAAGTAGCGCGAGTCGGTCCAGAGACCGGCCTTATCGGTAGTAACAACGGCAGTACCGGCTGAGCCGTTAAAGCCACTGATCCAGGTGCGACAGCCCCAATGTTCGGCATAGTATTCGCTTTGGTGAGGGTCGGTACCCGGGATGATAAATGCATCGATGTTGTGTAGAGCCATTTCGGCACGCAGAGCCTCTAAGCGAGGCAAGGTATTCTTACTCATACATTATATAATATATAGATTTATCTATGGGTTGCTGATGCAGAACTCGATATTATACTCGTAAAACTGCATCTAAACTGCAAGATGTTGCAATGCAAAGATACTTATTTTGTTTGAATTGAGGTGAAAAAGATGAGTGAGAATGTGCAGATACTCTCCTCTAAAGGGCTTTTATATGCCGGTTAAGGGGTGGTGGCGGATAAAATTTGAGAAAAAACTGCGATTTTCTACTCGGATGTTTTGTTATTCAAGAAACAATGTGTAATTTTGCCCCACATTTTCCGAGACTGAAAGAAATTAAAAAATAATATAATTACAACTATGATCGTAGTACCCGTAAAAGAAGGCGAGAACATTGAGAAAGCCTTGAAAAAATTTAAAAGAAAATTTGAGAAAACTGGAGTAGTAAAAGAATTGCGTAGCCGTCAAGCTTTTGAGAAGCCATCTGTTACAAATCGTAAAAAGATGATGCGTGCTATTTACGTTCAACAACTTCACAGCGTAGAGGATTAAATTTTTGCTAAAAAATTTGCATTTCTCGGGACAACTTCTTAAATTCGTAGCGTAAGTAATTTGACTCGCTACTATGAATCTAGAATTGTTTCTAAGGTATTTGCGGTATGAGAAGAATTACTCTTCTTATACCGTTTTGTTTTATAAAAAGGACTTAGAGCAGTTTGTTGAGTTTCGTAGCGAATTGCGGAGTGATGCCAAAGAGATGCCGGTCGAGAGCGACGATGTGCGCAACTGGGTAATATCGCTTAGCAATCAAGGGCTGTCGCCGCGCACGATAAGTCGTAAGATTTCGGCTTTGCGCTCCTACTATAAGTTTATGCAGAGTAGGGGTGAGGTGGTGGATAATCCTCTTGTAGGAGTCAAGTTGCCCAAGATCCGAAAGGCTCTGCCTTTTTTTGTTCGCCCCGAACAGATGGCGCGACTGCTGGACGCTGAAGTTGTGATGGATGACTTTGAGTCTTTGCGCGACAGGCTTATAGTGGCAATGCTTTATGAGACCGGTATGCGCCGCGCCGAGTTGATAGGGCTGCAAGATGTGGCTGTGGATAATATAACCTGCGAGTTGCGAGTGCTGGGTAAGCGCAATAAGGAGCGAGTGATACCCTATGGCAGTCGATTGCAAGAGGCAATAAATGTGTATCGAGCCAAGCGCAACGAGGTTGTGGGTGAAACGAGTAGCTTCTTTGTTCGCAAGAATGGCCTACCGATGTATGATAAACTTATATATAATATAGTGCATCGGTCGCTGAGTGAGGTGTCCACCATGGCTAAACGAAGTCCTCATGTATTGCGACATAGTTTTGCCTCGGCGATGCTCAACAATGGAGCCGGTGTCAATAGCGTAAAAGAGCTTTTGGGTCATAGTTCATTAGCATCGACAGAAGTATATACACATATTACTTTTGAAGAATTAAAACAAAGTTACAAACAAGCCCATCCAAGGGCAGAAAAAAAAGGAGGACATTATGGACGTTAGAATTCAAGC
>CAJGDT010000169.1 GCA_904502265.1 uncultured Barnesiella sp.
GATACCTACGAGTTCTATTGGACCGTTTCGCCCCAACGATTTGTTGAGCGCATGCACGAGTACTACGAGCAATTCTGGAACGATGAGCGTCGCAACAAAGCACAAAAGGCCGGACTTACACCACTCGAAGTATCGGTACTGGCATCGATTGTAGAGGAAGAGACTGCCATGCGCGACGAAATGCCCATTGTAGCCGGCCTGTACATCAACCGCTTGCGCCGTGGCATACCCTTGCAAGCCGACCCCACCGTAAAGTATGCCGTGGGCGACTTCACCCTGCGCCGTATCCTCAACAAGCACTTAGAGACTCCCTCGCCCTACAATACCTACCTCAATACCGGTTTGCCCCCCGCTCCTATCCGTATACCATCGAAGGCAGCCATTGAGGCAGTACTTAACTATCGCACACACAACTATCTGTACATGTGCGCCAAGGAGGACTTCTCGGGCTATCACAACTTTGCCACTACGCTGAGCGAACACAATCGTAATGCAGCACGCTACCACTCGGCACTCAATCGCCGCGGTATCAAGTAACGTCAGAAAAAGAGGCGATAAAGGATATAAAGGTGCACCAGCAAGAAGAGGGGTACAAATACTACGAAACGCCAATGGCGGGTCTTGTGGCGGAACAGCCACATACCCAAGCACGCACCTAATGCTCCACCCAACAATGCTATCGCCAACAACACACGCTCGGGAATGCGCTCGTCGTGTCGGCGAGCACGCACCTTATCGCTACCATAGAACGCCAATGATAGGATATTAACAAGCAAGAGATATGCGAGAATGAGTGACGAGAGGGTCATAGTTGCTACAATCGTATCTCCTCCTCGCCCCAACGACCGTTGTGCAACTCCCACACATGCGTGATGCCGGCATTGCGCAATATCTGCAGGGTCTCATATCGACCCGAATCAATCTTATCGACATCGTGACAGTCGGAGTTTACGATCAATTTTAAGCCCAACCTACGCACAAGAGGCAACCACTCTACACCGGGGAAGATACGATTGAACTGTTCGAGAGCCTTGGTATTGACCTCGACAAGAAAGTCGCCATCCTTCAATGAGCAGATGTGATTGTAAGCAAGATTTTCATACCACGACTCCTGCAAAATGGTAGGTTCGAATTGCGACGCATTGAGTGCTATCTTGTCGGGATGTGCGTGAATATCGAAGTGACCACATTTCACCAACAAGCGACTCTTTTCATAGAATAACTCTACGATACGACGTATATCGCCACCAAATCGCTCTTGGGCAGCTTCACGAAAACGTTCGAACGCACCATCCGTACACATCCATTCGCCACGTTCATTGGCCACAAAATGCACACCACCAATGGTATAATCAGTGGGCAAGGTAGCATAGAAAGGCAAACGTGGATTGCGCACCTCGTCGAGATAATCAATTTCCAAGCCTACATACAACTCTATATGCTTGCCATAAAGCGCACGCAAACGAGCAAACTCATCGAAGTACTTGCCATATGTGTCGGGTTGCAACGACTTGACCGGTGGCATAGGGAAAGTGGTGTGAGAGGTGACACCATAAGCTGTCATGCCACATTCGATAGCTGCCTTAACAAACTCCTCCATAGCCCCACGGCCATCACAGAAGTTACAATGAGAGTGATAATTGGTATGATTATATTGCATGATTATGTTCAGTTTATTTCTTTTCGATACGATGCTTGAAACATGCAAATAGCACAGCAAACACTGTAGCTACGCCCAAGCCTATGCCTAATGACAAGTGATAGTTGAGCGACAAGCCTTCGGGTGCAAACATGATGTAGGTAACACACACCACTGTCATAAACATCGCCGGAATAAGGGTTATGAGATAACTTACCCCCTTGCGTTCGCGTGCCAAGAATACGGTCAACGACCAGAAGGTAAATACCGACAGCGCCTGATTGCTCCAGGCAAAGTAACGCCATAGGATGTTAAAATCAATCATCATAATGATAGCCGAGAGGACAAAGATAGGAATAGTAATAAGCAGTCGGTTGCGCATAGATGACTGGTCGACATGCAAGAAGTCGGCAGCAATGAGTCGTGCTGAGCGCAAGGCTGTATCGCCCGAAGTAATAGGGGCAAATATCACACCCAGGAGCGCCAAGAATCCGCCAAACGCACCCAACCATGTCACCGATATATCATTAACCAATACGAGAGGTTTGTTACCGCTCTCGACCATATAATCGGCCAATCCCTCGTACGAACCGGTAAATGCAACAGCCGCCGCAGCCCATATAAGCGCCAATACACCCTCTGTAACCATTGCACCATAGAAGATAGGACGACCCATCTTCTCATTCTTCAAGCAACGCGCCATCAAGGGCGATTGTGTAGCATGAAAGCCCGACACCGCACCACAAGCTATTGATATAAACATCATGGGGAAGATAGGCAACGAATGGGCCTGCGGATGGCGATTGTGCAAGCCATCGGTTATCTCAGGTAATGCATCCATATTAAAGAGCAACACCGCCAATACACCAACAGCCATAAAGAGTAAAGCCACTCCGAATATGGGATAGAACTTACCTATAATCTTATCGACCGGCAACAACGTAGCCAAGAGGTAATAGACAAACACCAGTATGATAAACCACCATGTAAGTGGCATGATATTGTTGAAGCTTTGCACCCACGCAGGCAAAATACCATTATCGTCCGCTACATATTGAGTGAATATACCGGTAATGAGTTCGGCCGGGTTAATTACAAACACTGCACCAACCAATATGAGCAAGAACAACGAGAAGATGCGCATGAGTTGCTTGACACCATTACCCAGTTCGTCACCCACAATCTCAGGAAGACTCACACCGCCACGTCGCAATGACAGCATGCCCGATAGGTAGTCATGTACCGCGCCTCCGAAGATAGTACCAAAAACAATCCACATGTAGGCAGCAGGGCCATACAGCGCGCCCATTATAGCACCAAAGATAGGGCCAAGACCAGCAATGTTAAGAAACTGTATCAAGAAGATGCGCCATGAAGGCAAGGGCATATAATCGACTCCATCGGCCTTAGTAATGGCTGGAGTAGGACGTGAGGCGTCGATACCAAAAACACGTTCGACCAATGCTCCATAGAGAAAATAGCCGGCTACGAGAGCCACCAATGCTACAAGAAATGTTATCATACAGCGTTACGTTCTATATCATTTATATGTGATGTAAGGACAAAAATACTACTTCTTCAACGAATATCGAACATCACGCACACGTTTTTATCTACATCTCATATTTTTTTAGCGGAGTTGAACATTTTTATCACAAAATAGAGGCATTTATTACTCATTTTTTGCTCATCGCAAAATACTTGTCAAGACCCCAAAATCGGCCATACAGATACCCACAGGCGCAAATACTTGACAAGTGGTCATTTTTGCGACCGTATATATAGGTATTGCTCATCACTCAATACCACAAGTACAACTATGACCAGAGAAAATTTCGACCGCTTACTCATCATGCACCACGCCACACTTGCACACATCGCGCATGCACACACCTCGCACAACGAAGATGCGCAGGACCTACTGCAAGATACCCTCTTGCTACTATTGGAACAATCGGGAAAATACAATGATGTCAACTTCTGCGGCTGGAGCTATACCCTACTACACAACCTCTACCGCAATCGTACTCGCCGATGCAACATTATTGAACACGTTGACAACCTTGCACAATATCATCACTACAACAACAATGATAGCATGGATAGCGATGATATAGAAAGTATAATAAACCAACTATCAGCGCCTAATGCCACAGCTATAAAGATGTACTTGAATGGATATCAATACGACGAAATAGCGTCGCAGTTAAACATAAGCATAGGCACTGTAAAGAGTCGTATATCTCGCGCACGCACACAACTAAAAGTGTGGCTCAAGGAGTATCGTTGAGCCTATCCACAAAGCATATAAAA
>CAJGDT010000170.1 GCA_904502265.1 uncultured Barnesiella sp.
ATGGCCATATCGGAGTAGCCCGAGAAGTCGCAATAAATCTGCAATGTGTAGCCATATATACCCAATAGATTTTCGAGTCCGGTGTATAGAGCCGGAGCGTCGAATATGCGGTCGACAAAGTTGATGCTGATGTAATCGGAGATAACAACCTTCTTGAATACACCGGTCATAATCAAGAAAAGTCCTTCGGCAAACATCTCGCTCGACACCACGGGTCGGCGACGAATTTGGGGCAATAGTTCGGTGGCACGTACCACAGGACCCGCTACCAACGGTGGGAAGAACGAGAGGAAGAAGAGGTACTCGAGCAGGTTGGTTGTGGGTTCGATTTTACCACGGTATATATCAATAATGTAGCTGAGCGAACGGAAAGTAAAGAACGATATGCCTATGGGTAGGGCTATATCCCACAATTCGATAGGGCGTGTTATAAAGGTGTTGATGGTGTCGACAATGAGGGTGGTGTACTTGAAGTAACAGAGCAAGCCCATGTTGATGATGGCACTTGTGGCAACACACCAACGGCGAGCTGTGGTGTTGCGCGCCTTTCCCAATATGCGACCTATGAGGTAGTCGGATGTAGCCACCAATAGCAGGCACAGCACATATATACCACTCGACTTGTAGTAGAAGTAGAGCGAGAAGAGGGTGACAAAAATCATGCGCCCTACGTTGTGGCGATAGAGCATGCGATATAGGATGATAAATGCCAGAAAAAGAAAGAGAAACAGACCGCTGTTGAACATAAGCGGGTGTCCGGGGGAGTATGATAGTAACTCACCTATCTTGCTGAGGTCGATGTTATCGAATATATTCTTCATAAGCCTTCATAATGCTGTGATATAGCAGATTGCCTTGTAGGGCATATCCTTGTGCTGTATAATGAATGTGATCTTTGCGCATGCCATTTTCCTTGACCCAGGTGTCGCACGATCCCTTTCCGCCACCGATTGTGTACCAGTCCCACACGGCAATGTTGTGATCTATGCCATAGCTTTTTATGGCCTCAGTTACAGTGTCGAGGTGCTTGTTCTCGGCATAATAGGTGCGACGTTTGCCGTTTTTGCGATAGCGCTTGCGCAGCTTGTTATCGGCAGGAGTTGTGAGTAGGATGATAGCCTCGGGGCTGTGTGTGCGTATGTCGGTGACAAGGGTGTGAATTTGTTGGTACATAGCATCATGAGTGATGCGACTTGATACCGATTCGTTTGTTCCCATCGAGATAATGACCAATTGGGGCTCTAACAACGAGAGTTTCGACCCGTACTCCTCCACGCGGTTGTAGCACTCGTAGGTGGCGCTGTTGTTGCCGATGGCGTGTAGCAGAATGCCACTACGGCCATTCTCGAGCGATGCACCGTATATAGTGGCATCCTCGTGGGCGTGCTTGTTATTGCCCTGCAGGTGTATGACGTGAGTCGTGTCGGCCCATGTATAGTAGGTCTCGCCAGGGTGTAGCGAGTAGGTGTTGAGGTCGGCAGGTGTGTCGGAGGGCATGAGCAGCGGAAAGTTGTCGGATGGTGTATGAAAGAGTCGCACGGTGTTGAAACCTATCTCTTCGCCATATCGGCTCATAGCCTCAATGGTGATGTCGACCTTGCGACTCGTAGGGGTTATGGATATGCCACTCACACCCACACTGTTGCTGAACTTCTTGCCTATGATGCAACGCTTGTGTTGCCATGTATGGTGCGATGTCATCTTGTAGTCGGCCGGTTCGTTGGTCTTGCTGATGCGTAGAGGGGCAATCAGTCCGCGTCCGGCATTGCCCCATTGTTGCTGTAGAGAGAGTCGCAAGGCCTCGCTGAAAAATCCGGCTTGCACATGCGAGTCGCCTAAGTGGACAATGGAAACAACCTTGCGCTCGTGACAAGTGGTAGTGTCTTGCAGTGAGCATATGCGGTCGAAGAGGGGCGACCAGTCGGCTCCGTTGAATATGATGGTGTCGGCCTCCCAGTTGATACACGAGATGCTGTCAACCTCAATACCCCTTGAAGGCATTGCAATGTTGCACAATATAACGGTGAGAAGTAGTATGAGACCTCTATTCATGGATGTCGGCTATTGTGTCGTTGGGTTGTGTTGCGACCACTTGAGGGCGGTTGTTGAGGGCATGATTGATAGCCTTAACAAATTCCTCGGCCAGGGGTGCGCCACCTTGGTGGTTGATGTGGGTATAGTCTTTGCTCGCCCATTTATTCTCGACAAAAGTGGGCATGCCAC
Source organism: uncultured Barnesiella sp. (assembly GCA_904502265.1). Classification (GTDB taxonomy): domain Bacteria; phylum Bacteroidota; class Bacteroidia; order Bacteroidales; family Barnesiellaceae_A; genus Barnesiella_A. Next base: position 2,224 of record CAJGDT010000170.1, read on the forward strand.
CTATCTGTTTCATTGCTTCGTAGCAATCCCAGAAGAGGCATTGTGCCTCTATAGCCGCATTGCGTTGAGCCTTGCGCATGCCATATATGGCGGGCATGGTTTTTATCTCGTCGTTGTCGGTTTGACAACGGTCGCCTATGCCCATGATGAGGATATCGGTGTGGGGTAGGGCCTTGCGTAGGTGAGCAACGGCATCGACCAATTGCTGTGTGTAGGGCGTGTAGTCGGTTATGCTCGGAGTCATGCGGTTGAGTCCGTATTGCAACACAATGAGGTCGTAGGGAATAGCATCGTACAACTCCTGTAGGCGAGTAGTCGAAATCATCTGCAAGGTGGTGCCACTGTAACCGCGCATCGATATGTTGTCGACCGCGACACCTCTATTGCCGTCAAGCCAGCAACCCCACAAGGCAACATGGTTGTCGTTGCAACGTATCTCGATAGAGCCAGTATGCTCGTCGATGCTGATAAATTGAGCCTCGTTTTTACCCTCGATGTTGTAAGTGTAGCTTGAGGAGTCGGTCTTAAGCGTTATTATGGCTGAGTCTTGTGCAATGAAACCTATGGTCGACACATCCCAACTGTCGATATAGCGCAACTTACTCACACCTTTCAATCGTGTGTAAGCCTCGCCCTCGGCTTGGTGATATTGTAGTGGTAGCGATAGGCTATTATACTCGGGGTCTTGGGTAATAACATTGGTAGTATGCCAGCCTTTATCGACCTGTGTTATAGAGCGACGAAAACCCGGAAAATCGCTGTGCATGGCCATATATCCCACACCGCAACCGCCAAAGAGGTCTTGCAACAGCATGCGGATGTTCTGTGTGAATATGTCTGCTTCAATAAAGGAGTCGCCTAGGAAAGCCACACGCACGGGGCGTTGCAGATGGTGACGATTGTCAATGGCCGATATGAAGTTTTGTAGACCGTCTTGTGTAGTGGTATAGTCTTCGATAAGAGTTATATCACCCTCTTTGCGCTTGACACTTTTTATAACCTCTTGCCGTATGACCGAGTCGGGTAGTGAGGGTGTTGTGTCGGATAGAGTTGTTGCCAAGAGTGGTGCTGTAGATGTAGTGCTGTCGGGAGTGTAATCGAACGAGTCATCCTCGACCATATCATTGATGCTCTTTGTGCGCAAGTCACTGAAGATGTCGATCTGCTTCGTTGTAAAGAATGTATCGATTGGAGGAATAAGAGATAAAACCACCAACAAACCTATAGTCAATACAACCAGCCAAACGACTTGCGTAAGATAATTTTTGTTCATTTCACAAACGCCTCTTATAACTTATAGAATGGGGGCAAAAGTAATAAAAATGAGTGAAATAATTTAAATTTGTTCCCTTGAAATAGGGGCGTGTTGATTTTATTTATAAATTAGAGCCCAATAATCGAATAGAAAGTAAAATGTTGTTGCAGTTGCAAATATCGACATGGTTTGTCAATTCCTTGTATATTGCTTATGCCGTACTCGTGCTGAGCAGTATATTTGTCGTAATCTCGGAAAATCGAAATGCAGCCAAGAGCCTTGCGTGGATACTTGCACTTATCTTTTTGCCGGTATTGGGGCTTCTTCTCTATCTGCTCTTTGGACAAAGTTTGCGACAAGAAACACTCCTTTCGCAAAGCAATCGTGAGAAACTCTTCAACAGCAACAAGTTGCCCGATGTAGACATTGAAGGTCTGCCCTTTAGCGAAAACAACAAGCAA
>CAJGDT010000171.1 GCA_904502265.1 uncultured Barnesiella sp.
CGATAATTCATACTTACCATTCTGGGCATCAGGAAGTTTCAACTATTATTGGATGATGCTTGCAGCGGTAGCATTTCTATATGTTTATAGGGACAATCACCGAAATTGTACTCCATACCTATACCCTCTTTGTTTCATCTTTGCAGTGTTAATCGGTTGGTCGCACGAGACTCTTATAACCGGTATAATAGCTGCTACACTTGTCGAATACATTATCCAGAAGCAATATAAAAGCCCTCTGCACACAATCCTACTGATTGGACTGATTATTGGTTATAGCATTATGTTCTTTGCTCCGGGTAATTTTGTTAAATTTGAAGCAATCTCACAAGGCAAAGGCACATCGTTCATCATATTAGCCCTTGCTACAGCTGCGCAATGCAAGATGATAATTGTGCTACTACTTATGCTGTGCTATGGATACATAAAACAGCGAGAAAACACACTTAAGTTTATCGCCAACAACCGGTTTCTTATTATCACCTCGGCAGTTGACATGCTGTTTTGCATGATGATAGGCGTAGGAGGTCGCGCCATATTCTTTGCCGAAACAATAGCATTCATCGTTATAATGCGTTACTTGTCATTTTTTGTAAGAGAATTCAACACGGCATCCTACAAATGGACAATACCGATATTAACATTACTCATTGCCTACGAAACGTGTTATGCATGCAATTGGGCAAAAATATATGTTCCTATAAACAAGGCTATAGAGACATATATCAACCAAGACTCAAACACAGACTATATCATATCCGATATAAAACATCCATCGACAATTACTGCATCGACAATCATGTCGAGCCATGATTTTTGGTCTGAGCAGTATGACTTTGGCACATTTTCGGCCATACATAAACACACATTCCGCATCTTGCCCACTCAAGTTTACCAACTCATCACCGATGACAAGGTATTTTCTCCCGAAAACCGCCTCACATCGGGCCTGGAATTTTATACTCTCGATTCAATCGACTATTTGATAATGCCTTGCGATACTATTGCGCAACAAGGTCAATATATCTTCAACCTTTACACACCATCGTCACTCGATCCTGATATAAATTGGGGTGGTAAATTGAGGCGATGGATTGCTCCCGAAAGCTATCCTACGACCTCTACAGCGACCAATTACAGTGCCAATCCGGCTCTGCCATTTACCATCGACAGCAAACGGTATATTATACTACAAAAGCCTCGTTATCGCCGAGTTAAGTCGGTAGATTTTGTACCGATTCAATAAAGATTGCATTGCACCAAGTTTTTCACTACCTTTACGCCACATTAGATACTACACAAAGGCAATGAGCATCAAGCAAACAATAGAGAATATATGGCATTCGCCGCGCATACGCGAGGTGGTGCGCTTTGGCATCGTCGGCATTATTGCTACGCTCATTCAGTATGGTATATACTATCTATGCAATGCCATTGCCGGTTTGTGGGCAACAACGTCACTCACTATAGGTTATATCATAAGCTTTGTGTTCAACTTTTTCCTATCCAACTATTTTACGTTCAAGACACAACCCACCGTAAAAAAAGGGATTGGCTTTATGGCAAGCCATGGTATTAACTACCTACTACAGATAGTGTTCCTCAACCTATATATGTGGATAGGAGTACCCGAAACATGGGCTCCACTACCTATGTTTATCACAGTTGTTCCCATCAATTTCCTATTGGTGCGTTACGTTCTTAAATCTTCGAAGCTATGAAAACTGTTTCGCTTATCATCCCTGCCTATAACGAGCAAGAGACACTGCACACATTATATACCCACTTATGTAAATTGATGGATACACACAACCACTATCAATGGGAAGTGCTATTTATCAACGACGGCAGCCAAGATAGTACCGAAGCTATCATAGACGACTTTATCAAACGAGACAATCGCGTAGCAACCGTTGTACTTTCTCGAAATTTTGGAAAAGAGGCTGCCATGTTAGCCGGATTTGACTATGCAACAGGTGACTGCGCCATTATTCTCGATGCCGACCTTCAACACCCCATATCGGTCATTCCACTAATGTTGCAATATTGGGAAGAGGGTTACGACGATGTATTTGCACGTAGGAACAATCGTGGTGACAGTTCAAAACTACGCAAGATACTTTCACGAACATACTACTCATTGCTACAACATACCAGCGATATTGACGTATTACCCGATGTTGGCGACTTTCGCTTGCTCGACCGCAAGTGCATCGATACACTGAAAACCCTGCGCGAACAGTGCCGCTATACCAAGGGCATGTATGCATGGATAGGTTTTAAGAAGAAAGAGATTGTATGCGACCAACACGAACGCATGGCAGGCACATCTAAGTGGAACTTTTTCTCACTATTTAATCTTGCTATTGAGGGTGTTACCTCATTCTCTGTTACCCCCCTCCGCATATCTTCAATACTGGGTTTTATCATCTCAATTGTGGCCTTTATATACATGATTGTCATTATAGCCAAGACATTGATATGGGGTGAATCGGTTGCCGGCTACCCTTCGCTCATGTGTATTATACTTTTCTTGGGAGGCATTCAACTCCTATCGTTAGGTATTATTGGCGAATATTTGGGGCGCGTTTTTAACGAGACAAAAAATCGACCCACCTACATTGCACGTGAATACAAAAAGCAAACCGAAGGGAAATAATCACATGAGACAAACGAATCATGAGTAAGCAAAAAATTGCCATAATAGTCACCTTATCTATAACAGCAATTATATTCTTTTGCCTCAACTTCTTTGTACCCTACTACGACGATGATGTATGGTATGCTTTGCGATATATACCAGGCGAAACACTATCACCTATCACAAACATTACCGATATTCTTGTATCGCAATACCACCATTATATAGGCGAAAACTCTCGCAGCCTTATACACATCACACTGCAATCGCTCTTAGCTACCCTACCCGACTATGGTTTCGATATAGTAAATACTCTGGTATTCATATTATTACTATGGCTCACAGCTCGTTATATACAACCCAATAAGAGTGTACAGCCCTCAACATTATTGATGACCGTAGTAGCAATCTACTTGCTACTGCCCGACATGGATTACCTATTTTATTGGGCTGCCGGATCACTCAACTACCTATGGCCTTCGGTAGCAATACTCTCATTCATGCTTATATGGCAAGATAAAGCCATGCACAAAGAGCCGGTTTGTCTGAAGACTATCGGTCTGGCAATATGGGCATTCTGTTGCGGATTTGGCCATGAAGCACTATCGCTACCCGTAGGTGCAACTTTACTTATATACATGCTGGTTCACCACTCAAAGATCGGATTCAATCAAACAACACTTGTAGCTATCGCCTACGGATTGGGATGTGTGGCTATCCTTATATCTCCCGGATTGGAAAACAAAGCACAACATATAGCGTACGAATCAGTACAACAATTCGCATCGGCCTTCCTTCTCACACTACGCAATCTTCGTGCTATTCCTCTATGCATAGTAATCACGGCCATTGCTTGCTGTCGTAAACGCTGGAGAATATCCCTAATTCAATTTACCAAAGATAATGTCTACCTTATCATTTGCACTGCGATAGCCTTTATTTTTGTTGCATCGATACACTCAGGAGCGCAGAACATGCGCATTTTTTATGGCGCCGAGTTTTTTGCCCTTTTATTGCTTCTGCGCCTATTTTACGCACTTCTGTCTGCGACCGGCTCGCGCACAACCAAGGTCACTTGTATAGTTCTTGGTTCGCTACTTATTATCTGGGCTATAGCCATACTACCCTTTGCCCACCACACCGGCATTTCACACAAAACTATATTTAAGCAATACAATAATGATAAAGACGGCATAATCTTCTTGAGCGAAGAGCACACCCCATTGATAGCTCAAAATTGGATAATGGATTTACACCACACATACTATGAAG
>CAJGDT010000172.1 GCA_904502265.1 uncultured Barnesiella sp.
CTTCACCAGTGAGTTCTAAATCAACCACCATATACAAACAAAGAGCAGCTCCCTTTCGAGAGCTGCTCTTTGTTATTTAAAACTCTGCCAGGCACTCAATCTTGATAGATTTGCCGGTGGTGGGGTGAGTGAACTCTAAGGTTTCGGCATGGAGCATAAGGCGTTCGGCTTTCTTGCCATAGATTTCGTCACCAACGATAGGTGTGCCCAGTCCCTCGGAGTGTGCAGCGTGGACACGTAGCTGATGTGTGCGGCCTGTGATGGGGTAGAAGCGTATGCGTGTGCGACTTTCGGTATAGCCCTCAACCTCAAATAGGGTGTGTGCAGCACGACCATCGGCGGCGACCATCTGTCGTGGGCGGTTGTCATAGTCGAGCTTTAGAGGGAGGCGTATTTCGCCACTCTTTGTCAAGACAATACCTTCGAGTAGTGCTACATAGCTCTTTTTTACTGTATGTGCGATAAACTGTTTTTGCAGAGCCTCGTGTGCATCTTTGTTTTTAGCTATAACAAGTATTCCCGATGTCGACTGGTCGAGACGATGCACTATCATTGCCTCGGCATAGCGCTCCTCGGCCCACTCTTGGACAGAGCTGATGTCAACCTTACCACGCACCGAGAGCATACCGCTCGGCTTGTTGACAATGACTATCGACTCATCCTCCCACAGAATTCTGGGTTGAAGGGTCACCATTTCCAATAGTGGGTTGGGTTCTACGTCGATACCCTGTAGCATATGTTCTAATATAGGCTTACACTTGCCGATACAAGCAGGGTAGAATGTTCCGTGCCGGCGCACCTCGCCTTTGGGGGAGTTGCCCCACCAGAATTCGGCCATAGCTATAGGGCGCATGCCTTGTTTGAAGGCATATTGCAAGAGCTTGGGTGCAGCGCACTCACCGGCACCTGCCGGAGGTATCTGCTGTGTGGTAGGTGCAAATATTGAGCATAGGTCGCGCTCTTCGCCACGTATGTTGAGCATGCGGAACTCTTCGAAAAGGCGCATTTGTAGCTGTGCCGAGCGGTGCTGACGTTCAAGCTTTAGTTCCTCAATTCTTTGTAAAAGTTTGCTGACCTTCAGAGTAGCATTCTCTAAGCGCTCTTTGATGGCTCGCTTTCGGCGTGTTGCTTCGGCCTTCTCGTGTTGCGATTGGAGTATCAGCTCTTGCTCATCGTAGACACCCTCGTTGCGAAGTCTGTTACGCTTGGCCTTTCCTTCGGCGAGGCTTTTCTTTATTGATTCGAGTTCGTCTTCACACTCTTGTCTGATATGCTCAAGTTCTTTGTTGGCCGCTCGAAGTTCCTCGTTTTCCTCAAGGTCTTTTATTTGCTTGTTGATAGCTGTGATGTTTGCCTCCTCAAGTTTGAAGAAGTCACCTGGACGTAGCATATCGTAGACTGCAGGTACAAAGTATTCGTGGTCGTTTCGGCCTTCAAGGTGTCCGGAGTAGGCTGCAAGGAAGCCAATTTCGCCCTCTGCTTCCACGACCAATACGCCGAACATCTTGCCCTTGTCAAGCTCCTCTTTCCACTCTTGGCGTGTGGCTATGTAGTGTTGCACCTCCTCGGCAGCGCGCACAGTTATGGGGTGTGGCGTGTAGTGGTGTGGGTAGGTAAACTGCTTGGGCAGCTCAATGCCCCGAATGTCGGATGTGAAGCGGTGTAGCATACCTATTTTATTGTAATGCAAAGTTGACGCGTATGGTCAACTCCCCAATAAAAAACATGAAAATGCAGTTATTCCGGACTCTATAATTAATATATGAGGTCTGCTTTACTTCATGAATACAAAGTATACTGCCGCGATGAGGCAGAGGAAAGCAGCGATGTGGTTCCATTGGAATGATTCGCCCTTGAACATGAGTGTCGAGAAGATGGTAAATACAACCAATGTGATAACCTCTTGAATAATCTTGAGTTGCATGAGAGAGAAGGGACCACCGTTTTCGCGGAATCCTATGCGGTTGGCAGGCACTTGAAAGCAGTATTCAAACAAGGCTATGCCCCATGATAACAGAATGACACCATATAGAGGCCAGTTGCTGGTGACGCGGGCATCTTGCAGTTTGAGGTGGCCATACCAGGCAAATGTCATAAATATGTTTGATACAATAAGCAGTACGATTGTAATAATTGCGCGCATGATAGAGTGTATTTTTTGAGGTGATTTTTGTGAAGCGCAAAATTACAAATAATTTGTGATCTTGTGCGTTAGGATGTCAAAAAATAATACCGACCGATACTCGCGTACCAGTCGGCAGAACATATAACAAGTATGATGAAAAGGTTCTTCTATGCGCAAATATAGAATAAAATTTACAATTGCCAAACTTTTTTACGATATTTTTTTAATTTATACGTGGTTTTTATTCTATTTATTGCAAAAATATTCAAAATATTTATATTAAAGAGTTGTTAATAGGTATTGCTGTATGTAAAATATGTAGTACATTTGTAGCATGTATTCAAAGGATGAAGTAAGAGATTTGAAAAAACGCTTTTGGGATGGGCTGAGTGCCTATGCCGAAAATTATCCCGAGTTGAGCAATCGTCGTCACAAGTTTATGTTGCACAATACTCGCTTGAAGGGTGTAACAATGAAGTTCGATGCTACACGTGATGGTGCGTATGTGATATTGGAGATTGACCACCGAAGTGAGGAGCAACAAGAGAAACTCTATAATCACTTTCTCGAAAATCGCGAGTTGTTAGAGATGGCTTTCGAAGAGCCTCTTGTGTGGGATACTCGTTATGTGAAAGAGTGTGGCAAGCAGGTCATACGCATATATTGCATGCAGTCGGGACTTGATATACATCGTCAGGAGCAATGGAACGACTTTTATGCATTTCTTGTAGCCAATATGATACGCCTTGAGAAAGGCTTTGTGCAGGTAAAGGCTATATGGGATATGTGGGAAGGTTAGAGCCTGTAACTATATTTGCTTTTTTAATAGATATACTTTTTACTGATAGGTCGATGTCGTGCTATGTGTGTGGATAGTGCGATAATCTCTTTTTGTATTTATCCGCTTTTTCGACTAACCCCAAGCTTTTATATACTATTTGTTGTCTTGTTCTTAAGTGAAAGTGTGAGATAAATGTAGGAAATAAAAAAAACCGACTCTACTATTGCAGAATCGGTTTTCAGGGTGGAAGATGGGAATCGAACCCACGACACCTGGAACCACAATCCAGTGCTCTAACCACTGAGCTACATCCACCATCTAATTGCGGTGCAAAGATAAGTACTAATTTTGTATTATGCAATACTTCGGGGGAAGTTTTTTAGGATTTTATCTAAATATTTTTTCTAATATTACCATCGTTCTATACAAGTATCTGTATCTCAAATAATAAGCAAAAAGGTGTGTTGTGATGAAATTAGAATAAAAAAATCCATTGCTGCGATGTGTTGAGTGGCAATGGACGTATAGAGGGTTATTTTGCTATCAGATGCGTATATGTGTTGAATGGCCGAGTGTGAATTTTGTGAAGAAAATACGGATTATATTACCTATGGATTTATTCGCATACATTGCGAAAAACAAAATGATGTCCATCGTATCGCATGGCTACGATACCCCAATGTACAAATCGGGCCAGTAGTCGCTGGGCATCATAGCGCGAAATGTGTGTCATGCGACATATACGTGATAGACTGCATTCTTCCTCGCGTGATAAGAGGTCGAGCACCATACTCTCTCGTTCGGTAAAAGTTATTGCCGATGATTGTGCCTCGCGGTCTTGTTGCCACACTTGCAGGTGGGTAGGTGTGGCCAAGATATTCTCGTCGGCTACTCGTACATATGCCCACGGCTTGTTATTTTCGTCGCGAGCCATGACAGGCTTTGACTGCGATTCTGCTATCTCGGCAATCAATATAGTGTGTCCTTCTACGC
>CAJGDT010000173.1 GCA_904502265.1 uncultured Barnesiella sp.
CCTCGGTGTAGGTTCGGGTCTTATCATTCCGCTCTCGACAGGATTGATAGGCCGATTTTTCATAGGTCGCTATCGCACCAAGCAGTTTGGCTTGAGTTCGGCCATTACCAACCTCACATTGGTAATCGCCACTATCATAACCGGATATTTGGCCGAGGTAGAATGGCACTTACCCTTTATTGTCTACTTGTTACCTATCGTATCTATTATTCTATCGTTTCAGTTGCGCAAAGCCTTGTCACAAGAGCCCGAGCCATCGCCCGAGAGTAAGCAAACCGACAACAGCTTGCGTCCACATGTACAAGTAGGGGAGAATGGCATTGCCGTGCATCACCTTATTGAGGTTATGTTATTCTACGGCTTGGTAACATATCTGGTTGTGATAGTAAGCCTCAACTTGCCCTTCCTCATCGAGGAGCGAGGCATGGCAACAAGCCTGTCAGGCACTTACATCTCGGTCTTCTTCCTGGCCATCATGGCACCGGGATTTATGCTCAACCGCTTTATCGACGCATGGGGTCGTAGCACTCAATTGTGGTGTATGCTCATGATAGTAGTAGGCTTGGGGCTTATAGCTGTCACAAGCAATGTGTGGCTGGTAGGATTGGGTTGTGTACTATCAGGTGTAGGATATGGCATCATACAACCCATTATGTACGACCGCACTACCCACATCGCCTTGCCACACAAGAGTACACTTGCCCTGGCGTGTGTCATGGCCATGAACTATGTGGCTATCTTGGTGTGCCCGTTTGTGGTCAAGTTATTCAAGCTGATTATGCACGACACAAGCGAGTTGTTTGCCTTCCAGCTCAACACCTTCTTGGCAGCACTCACGCTATTGGTTGCTTTTATCTATCGCAAGTCGGCGTTGTTCGACAACTAAGAGATGCCTATTTATAGCGTTCGAGAGCAGCTTGCAACTTGTTGCGCACCTCATTGCGCAGTTTGGCAGGCGATATAACCTCTATTTCTCGTCCCAGCGATAGCAACTCCTGTATGAGGTCGTAGGTGATGTACATGTTGTATACAAAATCGACATAGCCATCGCCCACCTCATACTCGCGTTGCGAATGGTGCAAGGGCAAGGCTCGTAGATACTGCGCTTGTCGCATGGTGGCGCGTAGGCGTATCGTCTCGGGATGCTCGTCGATGCGGATGACGCCGAACGATTGTGCAAAGTAGTCGGCAGGGACAAAGTCGGCAGGAAACTCAAACGTTTCGGTCGTGAGCGACATCTCGACAACACGGTCGAGGGCATAGGTCTTCACTTGTCGGTCTTTGCGGTTGTAGCCTACAACATACCAGCGCTTGCGGAAGGCCTTGACGAAATACGGCTCGAGTTCGACTTTCTGTGCCGACATCTTCCAGAAGGCATGATACACCATGCGTATCACCCTACCCTCTTGCATAGCTTCGGCAATAGAGGTTACATAATCGTTGCCCGAGGGGATGTGTTCGGGTATAATGCGATGCGCCACATCGGAGCCATGGCGCATGAGGTAGTTGACCGAAAGAGAGTCGAACAGCCACTTTTGCAGGTCGCAACTCTTGTCGGGCTGCGCCTGTTCTATATAATATTCGTAGGTCGAGGTGTCGCACAGAATATTTACATCGAAGAGTTTTTCGGCCCCTTCACGATAGTTGCAAAAGGTGCGTCGGGTGAGCGGATTGCCCTCCGAGAGGTCGCTCTGCAACCATAGGCGCTCTATCTCGCCCCGCGTGATACGCTTGTAACGCCACACGGTGTCGAAAAACCACATATATCGTTGTATAACTATCTGCGACATACCTTATAGAATAGTTACGGGTGACTTGCGCTCACCGAAACATTGCGACAACACGGGTGCATAAGGCGTATTGAGTGTGCGAGCCTTGGTAGGACAACCCTTGACACACGCACAGCACTTGATGCAACGAGAAGTGTCGGTGTGCAAGTAGTCGCCGGTGGCAATAGCCCCGGTTGGGCATAGTTTGGCACATTTACCACACAACTTACACTTATCGGCATCTACCTCTACTTTGGGTTTTGCAGCAGCGGTCACTTGGCGTTGCTCCTTGATAAAGTTAACAAAACGAAGTTGCGACATGAAGGAGTTGGTAGGCGCCTTCAACAAGGCAACGTCTACAGCTTCGGGCGATGCTATCCGGGCAAGTTTTGCTCCTATGCTTTTACCCCAGGCACGTGCATCGGCCAAGTCGGTAGCATCGGGGCGACCTTTGGCAATGGGATATTGGGAAGTACTGTAGGAGTGTTCGCCAACGAAAGCTCCGGCGGCAATGGGAACAAAACCACGACAACGCACAAACTCGTCGAGCTGCACAAGCGCCTCTTCATAGGCGCGATTGCCATATACAGCAATCAGTACAATGGGAGTATTGTTGCCCTGCAAGGCATCGATGCGTTGCAATGCCAACGGTGCTACCTTGCCACCATATACGGGCACGGCTACGATAACCAACTCGTCGGACTTATAACACACACCGGAAGGAGTACTATAGGTTGCATCGACAATACGATTGCCAAGCGAAAGGCCTTCGGCAACTGCCAGCGCCACCTTGCGCGATGTGCCGGTGGGCGAAAACAAAATGGTATTAATAGAGGTTATATTCATAGTACAAAAGTAGTAAATAGCCCGACGAGAACAAAAAAGTAGGCTCGTTTTTTTGTAATACAAGCAAGTTCTACTGCTGATGTGCAATTTGTAAACTGCACTTTGCAAACGATGCTACGATTTAAAAATTTTAGCATCTATTATGGAAATAAATCATTATTAAATCGGTTTCTTGCAGAAAATGTATTAAATTTGCACTGCTTCAATAAAATGAGGATTAATTAGGTAAGAAAGATTAGTTTAAATAACCAAAAAGATTTATTAGAAATGGCAACATTAGACTTGACAAAGTACGGTATTAGCGGAACAACCGAAGTACTGCACAACCCCTCTTATGACCAACTCTTTGCCGAGGAGACACTTCCCGGTCTTGAAGGCTACGAAGTAGGTCAAGTAACAGAATTGGGTGCTGTAAACGTAATGACAGGTATCTACACCGGTCGTTCGCCCAAAGATAAATTTTTCGTTTACGATGAGGTTTCTAAAAACACTGTATGGTGGACTTCAGAAGAATATAAAAACGATAACAAACCCGTTTCTCAAGAGACTTGGACAGCATTGAAAGACCTCGCTATCAACGAGTTGTCAAATAAGAAACTCTATGTAGTAGATACTTTCTGCGGTGCTAACGAAAACTCTCGTCTCAAAGTTCGCTTCATCGTTGAGGTTGCATGGCAAGCTCACTTTGTAACCAACATGTTCATCCGCCCCACAGCTGAGGAATTGGCTAACTATGGTGAGCCCGACTTCGTTGTTTACAACGCTTCAAAGGCTAAAGTTGAGAACTGGAAAGAGTTGGGTCTTAACAGCGAAACTGCCGTAGTATTCAACCTCACCAGCAAAGAGCAAGTTATCATCAACACATGGTATGGTGGTGAGATGAAGAAGGGTATGTTCTCAATCATGAACTACCTCCTCCCCTTGCGTGGTATGGCTTCAATGCACTGCTCGGCCAACACCGACATGAACAACGAGAACACAGCTATCTTCTTTGGTCTCTCGGGTACAGGTAAGACTACTCTCTCAACCGACCCCAAACGTCTCCTCATCGGTGACGACGAGCACGGCTGGGACGACGAGGGTGTGTTTAACTTCGAGGGCGGTTGCTACGCCAAGGTTATCAACCTCAGCAAAGAAAACGAGCCCGACATCTACAACGCTATCAAACGCGACGCTCTCCTCGAGAACGTAACTGTTGATGCTAACGGTAAGATCGACTTCAGCGACAAGTCGGTTACTGAGAACACTCGTGTATCATACCCCATCTTCCACATCAACAACA
>CAJGDT010000174.1 GCA_904502265.1 uncultured Barnesiella sp.
AACAATGCTACGCATAGGAAGCCATTGCATTTCCATATCGAGCTGAATGCCGATGTGCCGGTAGCAAAAGCCTTGGCATTGAACATGTTCCAGAATTGCAGCATCACAAATATGGTGAAAAAGAGTGACAATTCGTAGGGCGATAGTGAACCGTGTTGACTTGCTTGGAAACAATAACTGAATATCTTGCCCCACTCGATTTGCGTGAAGGCTGTTACATCAGTGTGATTGAAATATTGCAATAGTGCGAAAAGAAATGTTACAAACAGCAGTCCGGTAGCCATAATGGTGCGAGCCATCATGGGAGTGATGATGTGAGCTGTCATAGGTCGGGGTTTCTCTTGCATTACGTGCTCGTCGGGTGGTAGCGATGCCAGTGCCATAGCGGCAAAGGTGTCCATGATGAGGTTTACCCACAACATCTGTGTTACGGTGAGGGGCGACTCAGTACCCAATATAGCACCCAACAATACGATAAGGCATGCGGCTACATTGATAGTCATCTGGAATACAATAAATCGTTGTATGTTGTGATACAATGATCGACCCCACATCACGGCCTTGTTGATTGTGGTGAAAGAGTTGTCGAGGATGGTAATGGCGCTTGCCTCTTTGGCAACGGTTGTGCCGTCACCCATTGAGAGACCTACTTGTGCTGCATTGAGGGCAGGAGCATCGTTTGTGCCATCACCGGTTACAGCCACTACCTCGCCATTGCGTTGTAGTGCTTTTACAAGTCGCTCTTTGTCGAGAGGACGTGCGCGGGCTATAATCTTCAACTCTTGTACTCGTTGGGTTAGCTCCTCGTCGCTCATGGCTGCTACTTGTTCGCCGGTAGTGATGTTGGCATCGGTATCCTGCGGTTGCCACAAGCCTATTTGACGACCTATCTCGCGAGCTGTGGCTTGTGTATCGCCGGTAATAATTTTGACTTTTATACCGGCATTGAGGCACGACTGTATGGCTTCGGGTACATCAGTTCTTACAGGGTCGGCAATAGCGGTGATGCCTAAGAGAGTGAGCTGTATGTTCTCTTTCAAAACGCCATTGTCGAAGCAACTGTTCTCATTGACTTCGGCGTAGGCAAGTGCAAGTGTTCGCAATGCGCGGTTTTGGAAGTCGAGTAGCTCACCTTCGATGTTTTTTCGCAGGGGTTCTATGGGAACAATGCCTTGTGTCGTACTGATAGTGTGGCATTTTTTCAAGATTATCTCGGGAGCACCCTTAACGTAAAGAATACGCTTCTTGAGTGTTGGAGATGCGATAACCGTACCCATGTATTTGCGTTCGGTCGAGAAGGTGAGTTGCTCGGCTATGGGTATGGTGTAGCGCAAGGTGTTATAGCGTACATTCTGCTTGGTGAGCCACAGCAGTAGAGCACCTTCGGTGGGATTACCTATGACACTAATGCGACCGTTGGTGTCGGTATTGAGGTTGGCAGTAGTGTTGAGTGCTATGCTCTCGCTGATGAGGGTGTCGATCGTGGCATTATTGCCCAACTCTTGCTTGTCGAGGGCATAGAATCGAGTATCCTCGACTTGCATCTGGTTCTGTGTGAGAGTGCCGGTCTTGTCGGTGCAAATAACCGATGTAGCACCCATTGTCTCGCAGGCGTGCATCTTGCGCACGAGGTTGTTGGCCGACAGCATGCGTTTCATGCTTAGTGCCAAACTCAACGTTACACTCATAGGTAGTCCCTCGGGAACAGCCACAACTATAATGGTGACGGCAATCATGAGTGTGTTGAGTATGTATTGACCTATACTTATCCAATCGGTAGGATGACTGCCGGTAAAGAAAGTGACGCAGCGAATGATGAGGATGAGTGCGGCGATTGTGTAACTTATCTTAGTGATAAGGTTGGCCAATTTGTCCAATTGTATATTGAGAGGTGTCTCAACGTCGTTCTCGATTTGTGCGCCCTTATATACCTTGCCATATTCTGTAGCATCGCCCACGTGCGATACTTCCATGACACCATGTCCCTCCATGACGGTACAGCCATTGAGTACCATATTGCTGGGGTATGTGGCTCGGGGGTCGTTCTTGGCGGGGTCGGCATACTTGTTGGCTACGGGTTCGCCGGTAAGAGTCGATTCGTTAACTTGCAGCGATACCGATTCAATCAATGTACCATCGGCCGGGATTTCATCACCGGTATTGATGATTACGATGTCGCCTACAACCACCTCTTTCTTGGGTATTTCGATGATATTGCGGTTGCGTACCACCTTAACCAAAGTTTCGTCGCCGATTTGGTTGAGGATGTCAAACTTGCGATTGGCGCTTACCTCGAATGCGAATCCTATGCCTGTGGCAAGCAAGATAGCAAGTAAGATACCGGCCGGCTCAAAGAAGGCATCAATACCCTCAGATCCGCTTGTTACTTGATAGGTTGCTACACCTATCGATAGCACCCATGCGATGAGCAGAATGCGGATGATGGGGTCTTTGAACTTCTCTAAAAATTGTTTCCACAAAGGAGTCTTAGCCGGGGGTGTTAGTTCGTTACGGCCATACCTTTGTCGGTTGGCAATAACCTGTTCGTCTGTT
Source organism: uncultured Barnesiella sp. (assembly GCA_904502265.1). Lineage (GTDB taxonomy): Bacteria > Bacteroidota > Bacteroidia > Bacteroidales > Barnesiellaceae_A > Barnesiella_A. The sequence continues at coordinate 2,554 of CAJGDT010000174.1, forward strand.
AGTCCCTTTTCAAAGTAATTGTTCATGATTCTATCTTTTATCTATATACACAATCGGATTAAATAACCCGTTTATCATTACCAGGTGAGGTCGATAATAAACGGGTCTATACTTTGTAATGTTTTAGAGTTACTTTTGAATGATTATTTCAATAGCCTCTTGTGGCGTGACAAGTTGTTGCTCGCCGGTAATCATATTTTTTAGGGCTATCTTGCCGGCTTCCATCTCGCTTTCGCCTACAAGAGCTACGTAGGGTATGTGGTGAGTGTCGGCATATCCCATTTGTTTCTTCATCTTGGCCGACTCGGGGAATACCTCGGTGCGTATGCCGTGTGAGCGGAAGAGGGTGGCGTGTTGCATGCACACATCGCTCTCTTTGTCGCCGAAGTTTACAAACATTACCTGTGTGGCTTGTAGCGAATCGGTGGGGAAGAGGTCGAGCTGACTCAATACGTCGTAGATGCGGTCGGCACCAAACGACATACCTACACCCGATACATTGGGCATGCCAAAGACACCTGTGAGGTTGTCGTAGCGACCACCGCCGGTTATACTGCCTATCTGTACATCGAGAGCCTTTACCTCAAGGATGGCACCGGTGTAGTAGTTGAGGCCGCGAGCCAGGGTGAGGTCTATATCGAGTTGAGCCTTGAGCGGTTGGTTGGTGAGCTTGCCAAGGATAAATTCGAGTTCGTCGATACCCTTCAAACCTGTTTCCGATTGTGCCAAAGCCTGACGCAGGGTTTGCAACTTGCTTTCGTTGCTGCCCTCGAGCAGGATGATGGGTTGCAATTGTGCGATAGCCTCTTCGCTCAAGCCCTTGTCGCGCAACTCCTCGTTTACCTTGTCAAGACCTATCTTGTCGAGCTTGTCGATGGCAACGGTTATGTCGATAATCTTCTCGGGTGCACCTATAATCTCGGCAATACCGGTGAGTATCTTACGGTTGTTGAGCTTGATGGCTACGCGGATGTTGAGGCGGGTAAATACATCGTCAATGATGTGGAGCAACTCTACCTCGTTGAGCAATGAATCGGAACCGATAATGTCACCGTCGCATTGGTAGAACTCACGATAACGACCCTTTTGGGGACGGTCGGCGCGCCACACGGGTTGTATCTGGTAGCGCTTGAAGGGGAATGTGAGTTCGTTGCGGTGCATTACCACATAGCGAGCAAAGGGAACGGTGAGGTCATATCGCAGACCCTTCTCGCACAAGCGGGCTGCCAATCGGGCAGTGTTGCGTTCGCAAAGTTCGGCATCTTCTACGCCCGAAAGGAAATCGCCCGAGTTGAGCACTTTGAAGAGGAGTTTGTCGCCTTCTTCGCCGTACTTACCC
>CAJGDT010000175.1 GCA_904502265.1 uncultured Barnesiella sp.
TTCTATTTCGCAATATACAATAAGGTTATTCATATTCTATTGGTATTACATATTAATATATAATGGCATGTTGCTTAACCTATGGTGTGGTTGGCAATGAGTTCTTGTATCAACTCGTCAATCTCGGCATCAGTACCATCAAGACGCTTGCTCTCCTTGGCTTGGAATACAACATTCTCTACAGTTTTCACCTTAGTGGGCGAACCGGCCATACCTACTTGGTTGAGATCGGCATCCACATCATTTACACTCCACTCGGCAATATTGAGATAGTTGCGCTCGTCATACAAGCGAGTACATTCGCACTCGGCCTTTTCGCTGGGCGACTTGGCATATTTGTACTTTTGAATGAGGCGTGCATTGCGAGGACGACACTCATCGGCACTACCGTTAACGGTAACAACCAAAGGCAGAGGGCAAGTTACAGTTTCAACGCCACGTTCAAGGCGACGCTTGATAGTAGCCTTACCATCAACTACTGAGATAATCTCCTCGGCATAAGTAACCTGAGGCAAACCCAATTTTTCGGCAATCTGAGGACCTACCTGTGCTGTATCACCATCGATTGCTTGACGACCACCTATAATGATGTCGTATTCACCTATTTTATTTACTGCGCAAGACAATGCATACGAAGTTGCCAATGTATCGGCACCGGCAAAAGCACGGTCGGTGAGAACGATGCCACCATCGGCGCCACGGAACATACCTTCACGTATTATTTCGGCTGCACGAGGAGGACCCATAGTCAACAGTGTTACTGTCGAGCCGGGATGTTGTTCTTTCAAGCGCAAGGCTTGTTCCAATGCATTCAAGTCTTCGGGATTAAAGATGGCAGGCAATGCTGCACGGTTGATTGTACCGTCTTCTTTCATAGCATCCTTACCCACATTGCGGGTATCAGGCACTTGCTTGGCCAGTACTACGATTTTCAAACTCATAATTCTTTATATTTGAATTTATATATCTTACTAAGGCATAAAATAGTTCTTCGCATGTAGCGAACATTTGGCAAAGATACAAAACAATTGAATTTTACAACTAATTTAGCCGCGATGCAATGGCTAAAAAAGTGCGTTTTCTGCACAATTATTGTGACTTTGTGCCGATTACCGCAGATAATCATGTAAACTACCACATGAAAAAAGTGTGATGTTAGTGGCTTTAAATAGAAGGCCGCGACACCATTAATTTAATATCGTTCCTTGCGTAATGTATATCTGATGGTTCTTACTAAGTATTGATTTTGAGAATATTAATAAATTTTGTATATTAGTATAAGAAAACTATTATAATAGTTTGTTAAGAAACGATGGATCATACTACAAAATGCAATACTGAGCACTGGGTTTACTCGGGAGAGGAGCTGAAAAGTTTCTTGCAACGGAGCGACTTGTCATACAAGGATGCAGCCGAACACCTCGGTATTGACAAGAATACAGTAGGTAAAGCCGTAAGGGGAGGAAATCTCAATATCGACATTATTTTGCGTATATGTAATACCTATGGTCTCAATATCCACGATTTTTTCAAATTGGTGGAACAAGAGGATGACTGCTGTGCGAACTATTATATTAGTCTAAACAATAAAAGCACGACCTCTTTAGCAAGTTCCGAGCCTGAGATAAAATATAAAAAATCTAAAAAATCAGAGAGCGATATAGAAAAAATCACTGAATCGCTGGAACAAATGAAAAGTCTCATAACGGTCCTAAGTGACCAGATCACCAAAGGGTATGCCATGCTCGACGAAATGAGAAAAGTTGAGAAACAGGATTATTAAGAAAACAAAACACCTAAATATACCTATAACCTTACTACATAAAAACAAGCCCTACATCGCATGATGTAGGGCTTGTTTTATCTTATATCAAAATATTTCTTAATAAGAACGGGCAAATAGTACGCGGCGTGCCGAGGGCTTGCCGGTAACCATACATACACCGGGGGTCATGTCGCCATCGAGGGGCAGACAACGAATAGTTGCCTTGGTCTCCTCTTTGATGCGAGCCTCGGTTTCGGGAGTACCATCCCAGTGAGCCAAGATAAAGCCACCCTCTTCGATGCGCTCCTTGAACTCCTCGTAAGTATCCACCTCAACAGTGCGGCTTTGACGATAGTCGAGAGCCTTCTTGAGCATGTTGTTTTGGATATCATCGAGCAAGTTACGCACTACATCTTCGATGCCGTCGAGTGCCATAGTCTCCTTCTCGAGAGTATCGCGACGCATTACCTCGATAGTGCCATTCTCCAAGTCACGACCACCCAATACCAAGCGAACGGGAACACCCTTCAACTCGTACTCGGCAAACTTGAAGCCGGGACGACGCTTGTCATCGTTGTCATACTTAACAGAGATACCCATAGCCTTGAGGTTGGCAACAATGCTTGCTACGCGCTCGTCGATGGCAGCGAGTTGCTCGGGACCCTTGTAGATGGGTACGATAACCACTTGGATGGGAGCCAAACGGGGAGGCAATACCAAACCGTTATCGTCGCTGTGTGTCATGATGAGCGCACCCATCAAGCGTGTAGATACACCCCATGATGTAGCCCATACGTATTCGAGTTCGTTGTTCTTGTTTACAAATTGTACATCGAATGCCTTGGCAAAGTTTTGACCCAAGAAGTGCGATGTACCGGCTTGAAGAGCCTTACCGTCTTGCATCATAGCCTCGATAGTGTAAGTGTCGAGAGCTCCGGCAAAACGCTCGCTTGCGCTCTTTACACCCTTAACAACGGGCATAGCCATGTGTTGCTCGGCAAATGTACCGTACACATCGAGCATGCGACGTGTCTCCTCCTCAGCCTCCTCGCGAGTAGCGTGAGCAGTGTGACCCTCTTGCCACAAGAACTCGGCAGTGCGGAGGAACAAGCGTGTGCGCATCTCCCAACGCATTACGTTGGCCCTTTGGTTTACCAACAAGGGGAGGTCGCGGTACGATTGAATCCGGTTTTTGTATGTATTCCAGATGATAGTTTCTGATGTAGGACGAATGATGAGCTCCTCCTCCAACTTGGCAGCGGGGTCAACGATTACACCCGAGCCGTTGGGGTCGTTTTTGAGACGGTGGTGTGTTACCACAGCACATTCCTTGGCAAAGCCCTCAACGTGCTCAGCCTCGCGCGAAAGGAAAGACTTGGGGATAAGCAACGGGAAGTAAGCATTGACGTGACCTGTTTCCTTGAACATATCGTCAAGTGTACGTTGCATCTTCTCCCAAATGGCATAACCATAGGGCTTAATCACCATACAGCCACGCACGGCCGATTGTTCGGCGAGGTCGGCCTTCATAACCAAGTCGTTGTACCATTGCGAGTAGTTGTCGGCACGCTTGGTCATCTCTTTCAATTCTTTAGCCATAGCTATTGTATATTTTTTAGTGTGTTAATATCTTTATTTTTTGAGCCTACAAAGGTAATACTTTTATACGAACAAAGGAAGTGATGTCGTGAAAAAACATCACTTCCTTTATTCTTTTGAAACAGAGGTTAAAGAATGGCTTTTATTCTTTATCCCAATAGAGATTGAGAGAATATTTCAAATCGTATGTCAATTCATTCTCAAGACTCATCGAGCCACCGGGGCGCAGAGGTTCGCATACAGTGAATACGATTTGTGATGCCGATACTTCGAGCGATCGAATATATTCAAAGCCATCGAAAGGACACTTCATACCTACGCCACCTATTTCTACTGTTCCGGTTCTTATATCGTACTCTCCTTCTAATACACGCGTCCACTCGTAGCGCAAGGTTACAGGAGTAGCACTTACCGACAGGCCATTCTTCCACTCACACTCTTGTGTAGTATTCTTTTCATGGTCGGTAAAGACGACACGACCATGACAACGGCCATGCTCAAA
>CAJGDT010000176.1 GCA_904502265.1 uncultured Barnesiella sp.
AGCACCTTGACGCCAGTCGTAAACAGCAACAATAGCATTACCGTCGCGATCGACAAAGAGGTATTGACCACATGATACCCATGAACGAGATTCATAGTCTGATACTCTGATAGGCTCATCGAAACAGAAGTTACCCAAAGAGTCGATCAATTGCAAAGCAACAGTTACACCGCCTTGACCTTCATCATTGTGAAAAGGCTCGTGAACGGCCAACCACACTTTACCATCGGGAGCTACCTTCATATCGCTCGAATAGTAACTACCATCGGTCCACGCCAAGAGGTTTTCAGCATTGTTGCTGTTCCATTGTGCCATTGCGGTCATGCAGCTCAATACTGCAGCAACAATAAGAAGTAATGTTTTTCTCATACGCTTATATGTTTATTAAGGTTTAAAATATTTTCTTTATTATAATCCTTCAGAGAGGTTGCGCCTATAAACACACAACCTCCCTGAAGTTTTTTTTTATTTTACCAACAATTTTACAGTCTCTACACCTTGATTTGTAGTAAGTGTTGCCAAGTAGATACCTGCGGGAACATTGGCGTTCCACTCGATATATTGACGACCGGCAGCCAACTCACCTTCGAAGGGAGTTGCAACGAGTGCACCGTTGATGTCGTAAACAGCAAGTGTGGCTTGTACACCCTTAGAGAAGTTGGTTGTAAACATAGCCTCACCCTCGACGAGTGTAGAAAGAGCTACGAAATTGCCTTCTTCAGCACGAACCGATTCAACAGCTTGGTCGGCATTGGGCATACCCAATGAAAGGTCGGCATTGATACGTTGCATCAACATGCGGTCCTTCTTGTTTTGGTCACCGAACACACCATTATCCTCCCACAAAGCAATCCAATAACGACCATCGTACATGGGAGTTGCCAACAAGCCCGACTTTTCGCTCACGCGATCGCTCTTGGTAAACTCGCTCTCGCGACGGATGGTTGTATCGTTTACATTTACAGTAGTTACAAACGCCTCTACGTCGCCAAATGAACCTGAGTAATTACGCATATAGAAGAATGCAACTTCACCTTCAACAGAGTTTTGTATTGAGTTGTAACCATAGTCGGTTTGCTCCATAGGCTTCAGTTCTACACCATTCTCACCCCAGAGGAGTTCACCTTCTTTGCTGATTTTTTGAGCTACCAAGCGGTTCCATGATTGACCGGCGCTACACTCATTCCAGAAAGCATAGAAAGCATCCGAAGCCTTGTCGTAGAAGCTTCTTACTTTCAATGAACGCCATCCCGCATAACCCAACTTCTGACCATTTGCAGTTGAAAAGCCAAGTTCACCATTGGGTTTTACGTAGGCCATATAGGGCGACTCTATCTCGGTAAAATAGCGGTCGTCATTCCATGAAACGATAAGGCCACCATCGCCCGAGGGATGTACGTCGAGAAGTGTCCAGATAGGAATTGAACCCCAGCCGGCATTGTAAACGCGAGTATCTTCGCTCCATACGGTCGATCCATCGAAGTCGAGCTTACGAGCCAAAAGTTCTTGACCAGAGCCTTTGGCATAGAGCAAAATCACCTGATTGTTGCCACCATCTACCACATAGGGGTATTGGTATGTTGTTTTTTCATCATACAAGCGCACATCCTCGGGGTTCCACAACATTTCACCCTCAGGACTGATACGTTGCATCTCAATAGTCATCATGTTGTAATTGCCGTTTTCACGATTGTGCATCCAGGCAAACACATAACTACCGTCGGCAAGTTGACAGATACTCATAGAAGCTACGAGGTCATGTACATTTTCGCCTTCGAGGGTAATACCCTCCTCACCCCAAAGGAATTCGCCCTCGGGTGAAATTTTATAAACTGTATGATTCTCAAACTCAACTCCCTCAGGCGAATAGCGGAAGTCGTTGAGTGATACAATAGCATTGCCATCGCGGTCCACAAAGAGAATTTGACCACATGAAGTCCATGTGCGAGTAGGATAGTCCGACATTACAAGAGGCTCCTCAAACTTGAGGTTACCAAGAGAGTCAACCAACTGCAACGAAGTATGAATACAACCTTGCGCAGGGTTATTTACGGCAATCCACACCCTACCATCGGGAGCCATTTGCATTTCTTGATAATAATAAGAACGATCTTCGGGCCAAGCCAACATGTTTTCGGCCGGATTGCTATTCCATTGACCCAAAACTGATGTGCATGCCATTACGGCTGTTGCAACAACGAGTAAAAATTTTTTCATTTGTATTGTTATTTAAGGTTAGTTTATTTTCTATCTTCATCTTATCCTTAACCTCCTTTGTTCATTATAAGAACCAGGTGTCAGGCATCTTACAAAGATAAGATTTCTAATTCAGATTTTAAACATTTTTGCCTACTTTTTTGATAATTTTTCTCACACAGCGAATGGTAGCATCAATTATATTAACCACAACGACAAACGACTCTACATCAAAACTCTATATATCATAGAGCAAACCTCGAATTAAGCTGTATGCATATTGTAGAGCCAAGCGTTTCTGCGCAACAGATATACCAACCTATATAAAAAAAAGTTGTGAGGCTGAAATTCTTTATTCAGCCTCACAACTTTAGGAAAGAGAGTGTAGAGACTTTTCAACGCCAATATTCTTTGACGCGCTCCTACTCTCTTAAGGAGTTTTTTTATTTCACCAATAATTTTACTGTTTCTACACTATTAGCAGTTGTGAGTGTAGCCAAGTAGATACCTGCAGGTACATTGGCATTCCACTCTATATATTGTCGACCGGCTGCCAACACACCCTCGAAGGGAGTAGCAACGAGTGCGCCATTGATGTCGTAGATAGCAAGTGTAGCTTGTGTTGCTGTGGCAAAGTTTGTTGCAAACATAGCCTCATTCTCAACAAGTGTAGCAAGAGCTACAAATGCATCGGCATCAGCTTGTACACCCTCTACTGCTTCGTCGGCATTGGGATTACCCAAGGTAAAGTCTACATTGACACGTTGTATCATCAATCGGTCTTTGTTTACTTCATCAGTTTCTGCGCCTTGGTCTATCCACTTAGCTATCCAATATTTTCCATCGTGCAAGGGCAATGTTTCCAACTCAGACTTGGGGCTGATGCGATCGCCTTTGGTAAATTCAAACTCGCGACGAATGGTTGTATCGTTTACGTTTACTGTTGTAACAAAAGCCTCTACATTTTGTGCTGTGGGGTCATAAGCACGCATATAGAAGAAAGCCATCTCGTCATTAATAGATTTTTGAATAGAGGCATATGAATATTTGGTTTGCTCCATAGGCTTCAATTCAATACCATTCTCACTCCAGAGGAGCTCACCTTCTTTGCTGATTTTCTGTGCCATCAAGCGACACCATGATTGACCGGCACTAAACTCTCCCCAGAGTGCATAGAATGCATCTGATGCCTTGTCATAGAAACTCGATACGCGTATTTGACGCCAGTCTGAGTAACCCACTCTTTGACCGTTTGCAGTTGAAAAGCCGAGCTCACCATTAGACTTAACGTAAGCCATATAAGCCGACTCAATCTGGGTAAAGTAGCGGTCGTCATACCAAGAAACGATAAAACCACCGTCCTCCGAAGGATGTACTTCGAGAAGAGTCCATGCAGGAGTATTACCCCAACCACCATTATATATTCTGGTGTCTTCACTCCATACGGGTGTGCCATCGAAGTCGAGCTTACGAGCATAGAGGTCACATGAAGTACCCTTGGCATAGAGCATGATAACTTGATTGTTACCACCATCTACAACGTAGGGATATTGGAAGTTACCATTCTTATCGAACAAACGTACTGTCTCGGGATCCCACAACATCTCGCCTTCGGGGCTGATGCGTTGCATCTCGAG
>CAJGDT010000177.1 GCA_904502265.1 uncultured Barnesiella sp.
AAGTCGTTATAAAATAAGGCTAAATAAGCAAAACAATGAAAGCATACAATATTACACAACAATATATATCACACCTCAAGCACACAGCATTGGCACTTATCGTGTGCATAATGGCAAGCATAGGAGCCATACACTCAGTGGCATTGCCCCTCGAGCACTATGCCTCACACTCGGTATTGAGCACCGGCAAATGGTATAAGATAAGTGTAACCGAGAGCGGCATATATCAAATAAGTTATTCGCAACTGAAGAGTTGGGGTTTTAACAACCCTGATCAAGTGCGCATCTATGGATATGGAGGAAAGGTACTACCCGAGGTGTATAGTGATAGTGATATAGACGACCTGCCTCAAATACCCATTATACACAACAACAATCGCATACTCTTCTATGCACAAGGTACGATAAAATGGATGTACGATGAGAGAAAGGGCAGTGTATTGCACCAACAAAACACTTATTCTACAGCAGGTTACTATTTCATCACAGAAAGTAATATAGATATAGCAACAACTTCGGAGGCACCAATTAACACTAATCCTTCAGGCGAACTAATAGATTTGTATGACGGATATTCGCTACACGAAGAAGAGTTGGTATCGGTAAGTAAAACAGGTCAAGTTTTCTTGGGTGAAGACTTCCGCTACACACAAACTCGCACCATTTCATTCGACATACCCGGCATTGACACACAAAATCCCATGAAGGTAGATGTAGGGTTTGGTGCTAAGATTTTGAGTTCGACAGGTTCGCTACGCTTCTACCACAATGGCACACTGCTGTCACAAGACGACCAATGGAATATTGCAACCAACCGTGACATGACCTATGAGTTTATGAAATATATAACACCATCGGTCACAACAACACCACGCGGAGGAAAAGAGGAGTTTACCATTACCTACAAGGCCGGAGGTACAACGATATGCTCCAATCTTGACTACATACGCCTGGTATACAAGCGCAAGCTGCAACTATACAACAACGCTGTACAATTCAGAGTTTTCAACTTCACACCCGGCAATAGCTTTGCAGTTGCGGGGATGAACGATCAATGTCTTATATGGGATATCACCATCCCCCACACCCCCAAGCACATCAACGCTACCATAAACAATGGTGTGGCCACATTTAGCCCATCAGAGATGCGGCATGAATACATTGCATTCAATCCTACAGGAACATTTCCTTCACCTACAGGCGTGAGCAGTGTTGCCAATCAAGACCTACACGCATTAGAAACACCCGACATGGTTATCCTGGCTCCGGCACAGTTCATAACCCAAGCACAACAAGTAGCAGCACTTCACGAGAGTGTTGACTCGATGCTCGTACACGTAGTCAATCACGAGATGGTCTTCAATGAGTTTTCGTCCGGCACACCCGATGCTGTGGCTTACCGTCGTTTTATGAAAATGTTTTACGACCGCTCATTGGCCAACCCCAGTGGCCGTCAAACCAAATACCTACTGCTCTTTGGTCGAGGTTTCTACGACAATCGTCGTATAACAAACGAGATAAAAAAGTGTAATTATCAAACACTTCTCACCTACCAAAGCCCCCGTAGCGAAAACGAGACTTATTCTTACACCAGTGACGACTTCTTTACCTACCTTGAAGATGCTACAACAGCTCGCAATAGTACCAACTTCATGAATATCGCTGTAGGACGATTCCCTGTCAAGAGTAACGAGGAAGCCGATATCGTGGTAGAGAAGCTATACAACTACGTCAACAAGCCCAACTATGGCAATTGGCGCAACCAAGCTATTGTCATTGCCGATGATGGCAACTCAAACACACACATAAAACAAGCCGAAAGCGCTATATCGTATTGGCTCCAAGACAAGCCCGACCTATTTATAAACAAGATATATCTTGATGCGTATAGAGAGGAAAACACATCGACCGGTCGCACCTTCCCTGATGCCAAAAACCAAATGATGCGTCTGCTTAACGATGGTCAGCTGGTGCTCGACTACATAGGTCATGCCAACTCGGTAGGATGGACTGCTGAGGATCTTCTCAACATTAATGACATCAAGACTTTATATCTAAAAAATCTGCCGTTCATGTTTACGGCAACATGTGATTTTAGTCGATACGATTCAGAGGAGACTTCGGGAGGCGAATATTTCTTCCTCAATGAGCAGGGTGGTGCAATCGCATTGTTGTCTTCGACACGAGTAGCTTGGATTAATGAAAACGGTCGCCTCAACAATGCTATAGGCGAATACATGTTTGAACGTAACGAAGATAATCAATACAACCGCTTGGGCGACATAGTAATGAAAGGTAAAAATTACATCTCGAACCTATATAAAGAAGCCCCATCACGCTATACACCCGACAGCAACAAGCTCGTATATGCACTATTGGGCGACCCTGCCATGCGTTTGGGCTATCCAACATACCAAATTAAGGCACAATCAATCAATGGTATCGAGATAGGAAACGAGATAACATTAGACGCCAGCACAAAGGTTACTTTGGAAGGATACATCGTTACACCTGAGGGCGAAAAAGCCCAAGACTTCAACGGTGAGGTACACATTACCCTCTACGATGCAGAGAAGATAACTACCTCATATGGCTATGACGATTGCCCGAAAATGGAATTTACCGAGCGTAACAATAAACTCTTTATGGGACGCACAAAGGTAGAAAACGGAGTATTTCGAATGGTATTCAACATGCCCAAAGAGACTAGTTACTCGAACAAAGAGGGACGTTTTGACTTCTACGCCTATAATCTTGAGGGCAAGGAGGCATGCGGTATTTGCACCGACTTCAATATAGGCAAGACCGTAAATTCTACTGCCACCGATACGATAGGCCCTGATGTTACTTATTGCTACCTCAACACAGTAGACTTTAGCGATGGTGATATTATCAACGAATCGCCTATGCTCGTTGCTGCCATAAGCGACTCATCGGGTATCAACCTTTCTACAGCAGGTATAGGTCACAATATGACCATTACCATAGATGAAACCGATTCATATACCGATGTAAGCGACTACTTTACCCCCGATACGACCGGCTACTCGGGTGTTATCTTCTACCCTCTCAACGATCTTGATGAGGGTGAACATACACTGAAACTACGTGTATGGGACAACGAAGGTAACTCATCGACTGTGCAACTCTACTTTATCGTTCAAAGTGGTAAAGCGCCCGAAATCGTCAGGGTATATGCCGACCAGAATCCGGCGAAGACATCGACCAATTTCTTCATCGAGCACGACCAACCCGATGAGACCATAACTGTGACTATCACAGTATATAATATCAATGGTATGCCGGTATGGCACACACAAAAATCGGGTATATCAAATATGATTAAGAGCTTCCCTATTACATGGAACCTCACCAATAGTGGCGGAGCAAAAGTACCCGGTGGTGTATACCTGTACCGAGCAACTATCTCGACCGACAACATACACATCTCAACCAAAGCACAAAAACTGCTGGTAGCCCCCACCCGATAGAGTAAAGCTTCATTATACAACAGTGTTACAACAGTCTAAACAACTTTAGTAACACTGTTTTTCTTTTTTAATTCCCTTTATTGCTATATTTGCATCTTGAAATACTATGCCTTATTGTACACACACATGTGCAATTATGGTTATACATCTACGATATCAAAGAGAAATAAAATGAAAATAATAGCAGTAGGTTGGAATTATAGAGCCCACAATACCGAAATGGGACGCCAAGAAGAGTGTGGTAATCCGGTCATATTTCTAAAACCCGAAACAGCATTGCTCAAAGATGGCAAGCCGCTATTTCTTCCACCATTCAGCAA
>CAJGDT010000178.1 GCA_904502265.1 uncultured Barnesiella sp.
CACCACACACGCATCGTTGAGTGCATCATAGAAGGCAAAACGAGTTATATTGTCAAAGAATTTCTTCTCAAAATCCGTTGTAGGCTCGTCATACTCGGCATCCAAGAACTCAAACAAATTCTTGAACATACGACTGGCTGCTCCCGAAGCCGGTACAAACTTCACAATGCGATGATTGTCGGCAAGATATTCATTCCACTCTGCAAGATATTGCTCGGCTTGAGCTGCATCTACAGCCAATATACCATTGTCAATCGATGCCGATGCCGACAACTTAAGGAACGGGAAACCGGTAGCAAAGCAACCAAGCTGCTCACTGATTTTTTCCTCCGAAATGCCTCTTGAGGCAAACACTTTAAGATCTTCCGATGTATACATATTGTTATTGTATTGGTTATTGCAAAAATTATCCTCAAATCTACAAAAAAAGTGGTATAAATAGATGCGTTTAAGTCATTTTTTTGCAAACAATATTACAACATTCCCTCGCAAAAGAATTGATAAAAATTCAACCCAACTTACAATCACCCACACACAAACATAAATATTATTCATGACAACTTCAATTTTATTAAAAAATAATTTGCATTTTATTAATCATTAAATTAACTTTGCATCATAACCATTAAACAAAACAAACATGGCAATCAAGAAAACACTACCAACAAAATGCCCGTCTTGTGGAGGAAACACACAAGTTCACTCATTGCACTGCAACGATTGTGGCACAACCATAACAGGCGCATACGACATACCCCCTATTATGCAACTTAGCGCCGAGGAACAGACCTTCATCAGCAACTTTGTCAAGTGTAGCGGTTCGCTAAAGCAGATGGCAAGCGACATGGGGCTGAGCTATCCCACAGTGCGCAACTTATTGGATGACATTATTAATAAACTTACTAAATTAGAGAATCATGAACAGACTATTTAACCCCTTCCGCTACATTGCCGGAACAAAAGCCCTCGTACTGGGTATTATGTTTATCATATCATCGGCACTAATGCTATACAGCAACGATATGATACAAGACAGCTACATACACTTAGGAATGGCCGACGTCTCATTGTGGCAAGTAATGGTGGTGCAATTTGCATGGTGGATAGTACCGGCTATGCTGCTTTACGCAGGAGGATTGCTACTCACTAAATCACAAATTCGCATTATCGACGTACTGGGCACTACAGCCTTTTCGCAACTGCTGTTGATTCCCATGATTGCTCCGCTGATGCTTCCTATCGTTAAGGATGGCAGCATGCGAGTAGTGGAGAATTTGATGCAAGGCGTTGCTGCTTCTACCGGCGACTTATTGGCTGTAATGTTGAATGGTATTTGGTCGACATTACTACTTGTACTCTTCTACATCTGGAACTATAATGCGTTTTCTACCAGTTGCAATGTTAAGGGTTCTAAAGCCATTATCTTCTACATCGCGGTACAGGTCGTTATTACTATAGCAGGTTCTTTGTTATAAACGAGCCATCCATTTACACAACGAGGGGCTGCATGCAGCCCCTCGTTGTGTATTTAGTAATCATTTCTCAATCCTTCTTCAACTCGTAACTCTTGGCCTTGAAGAAACGAGCCAACTCTTCAATATCCTCTATGTGAGTATACTCCTCGGGCATGATAGGCTTGCCCACTGCTACTCGCAATGTTGTACCATAGCGCTTCATTACCTCAGTAGGCAAACGCAACGAACTAAGTATATAGGTTATACTGCGCAAGAAATAAAACATAAGCGTATTGCGACCATAGAAATAGACCGGCACAACAGGCTTCTTAAACTGCTTGACAAGTCGGATAATACTCGGTTGCCACTCTCTATCTTCGGTAGTAAGATTGCGCTTCAACTTCGACACGGCACCGGCCGGAAAAAATCCGATAGGATATCCATTGCGCACATGTTGCATAGCCTCTCTAATACCATTCATCGATGCCTTACGCGCCTCATCGGTATTGGAGTGTGGCTGTACCGATATAAAGTTGGGAGCCAATGCTGTTATCATCATCAGCATCTTATTAACCATTACTTTATATTCGGGTTTGTAACGTGCAAATAATGAAATGATTGACACTCCATCCAATGCACCGAACGGGTGATTCGACAAGGTTACGAATGACCCATCTGGGAGATTTTTCAACACCTCTTCGCCCTCGATTTCGAGCTTTATATTTAAGTCACGCAATATACCATCGGTAAAGTCGGCACCCTGCATGTGACAATTATCGCCATGCAACTTATTAACACGCTCGACATTGAGCCAACGCAACAGTGCATTGATAATCGTTTCGTTCTTAAACCAAGGAGCCAGCGACTTTACGTCTTGCGCATCCAATACAGTTTTTTTCATCAATATCTATTATTACAAAAGCATCTCGCAAATACCCATATAAATGAGCACACCTATAATGTCGCTCGTAATGGTAATAAAAGGTCCTGTTGCAAGAGCCGGATCAATTTTGAATTTTTCTAAAGTAAGCGGAACGATTGTTCCGAATATTGAGGCAAATATCACTACTGCCAGCAACGACAGCGATACAGCCAAGGTAATAGCCATACTCTCCAAGAAGAACAGATTGTATAGGAATACGAGCAACGATATGATTGATGAGTTGATGATAGCTACACCACTCTCTTTGAGCACTTGTTGGAAAGCATTTTTTATGTCGAGTGTACCATTAGCAAGACCTTGCACCACAAGTGCCGACGATTGTATACCCACATTACCACCCGTACCACCGATAAGAGGAATAAAGAGAGCCAACACAGGATTGCGACCAAGACTACCCTCAAATCCACCCAGAATAGTAGCACTGGCAATACCACCGGCTATACCTATAAGCAACCAAGGCAAGCGAGCCTTAGTCTGGTCAAACACGGTATCGGTACTCTCAATGTCTTGCGAGATACCCGAAGCCAATTGGTAGTCGCGCTCCGATTGCTCACGCACTTCGTCCATTACGTCATCGACCGTAATGCGACCTACCAAGCGGCCTATACTATCGATAACCGGCACGGCCACAATGTCATACTTCTCGATAACTTGGGCAACCTCTTCAATCGATGTATCGGTCTTGACAGCCACAGGAGCCTGCTCCATCACCTGCTTGATGCGCGACACACTGGGATTGGTAATCATCTTCTTCAGGGGGAAGATACCCTTGAGACGTTCGTCGTCATCTACTACATATACATAGTATATCTCCGACATTGTTTCGGCCTGCAAGCGCATCTCCTTCACACACTCGGCCATACTCCAATTTTCGTTCACAATAACCATCTCAGTACCCATGATACCACCGGCGGTATCCTCGTCGTACTTCAACAGGTCGACAATGTCGCCGGCTTGCTCAACGTCGTCAATGTGCGAGAGAATCTCCTCTTGTACATCCTCGTCGAGGTCACGCATCACATCTACCGCGTCGTCGGTCTCCATGTGATCGATAAATTGCTTCGCAATCACATCTACCGGCAGATGCTCAAGCATCTTGCGCCGCTCCTCTTCGTCCAGTTCGAGCAACACATCGGCGGCCTTATCGGCATCCAACAACAAATAGACAAACTCTGCCTCATCTAAATCAAGTTCTTGATATAGTGCAGCAATATCAGCAGGGTGAAGGTCATTGAGTATTTCCAAAGCCTTATCCTTGTCCTTACTTTCTATAATCGAGCGAAATTCGTCGTAAAACTCTTGTGAAAATTGCTCCATTGTCTTATTTATTATGCCTTTTCAGGCTGTTGATACTCTCTATTTCTTGGGTTGCAGCATATCGTCTATACGCTTGGTAAGCTCTATAAACTC
>CAJGDT010000179.1 GCA_904502265.1 uncultured Barnesiella sp.
TCCACGAGCCACCACGCACTATCTTGCGTTTCATGCGATAGGGATCTTCCTTGGCAGCATTGTACTTATACTCGGGGTTCATGTCGCTGGTGATGTGGCTCAATGCCTCATTATATGAAGTAGAAGTCCACTCCGACACGTTACCGGCCATATCGTACAAGCCAAAGTCGTTGGGGGTATATGTACCCACACGTGCTGTGATAAGGTGTCCGTCGCGCACATAGTCGCCATCGCCGGGCTTGAAGTTGGCATAGAAACAGCCACGATCGTCGGCCGAGTCGTTGCCCTCCCAAGGATACATATTCTTGCTATCGCCCATGCGTGCGGCAAACTCCCACTCGGCCTCGGTAGGCAAGCGATAAGGCTCAACAATAACAGGATTGTTGCCCAGTGCAGCCATGTAGTATTGTGTGCGCCATTGGCAGAAGGCGTTGGCCTGATCCCACGACACACCCACTACGGGATAATCGTTGTAGCCGGCATGAGCAAAGTACATGCGCACGTAAGGCTCGTTGTAGGCATTGTCAAAGTCATTAATCCACACAGTAGTGTCGGGATATATATTAACAATGTATGTGTTCAAGAAGTCATACTCGCTCGACAACTGACGAGTGATAGTTTCGCGATGTATCTTACCCTCCTCATCGATGTAGGCGGTATCCTTCGATATCATGATAATCTCGTTGTAGTCGACAGGCACATCGGTATTGAGGTTGCGCAACTCGGGATTGAGACGGTTGCGACGCTTCGAGGCCTCGGTATAGTCATACACCTCATAGCGGTAGTTGAGCTGAGCTACATCGAGCTCCTTACGACCGGTAATGGGGTTAATGCGATATACACTCTCGATGGCACGAGCCTCGTCCTCATTGGGGTTGCGCCAGGGTATAGCCTTGTTCCAGTTGAGGTAAGGCTTGATAGGATTGCCCTCCTTGTCCTCCTCAATCTTAAACACCTCATTACCACCGTATGCGGGGTCGGCAAGGCGTTCGCGGATGATAGAGTCGCGCACCCAGAACACAAATTGTTTATACTTCGAGTTGGTAATCTCAGTCTCGTCCATATAAAATGCATCTACCGAAATACCATGAGCATCCTTGGCAACGCCCCACACGCTATCCTTCTCGGCAGGACCCATCTTGTAAGCACCACGGCTCACCAATACCATACCATAGGGGGCGGGCTCGGCCCACGACATACCACCTACACCTGTCACCTCGCCCGAGTTTTGGTTGCCCGGTGCGCATGCTGCCAACAGTGTTGCGGCGGCGATTAAGAACATCAAACTTCTTTTCATAACTTACAGTATACGAATACTTTTATGTTTGGTTTTATTTTTATCTGACAAATCGAGTTTCATACTATATCCCACAAACACCTCATGGCTGCCACTGCTGGCCTTGAGCACTGCCGTCACCGGCAGGTCGTAAGAATATCCTATGACGAATCCCTTAAACTCAGCACCCAACAGGATCGACACCGCATCGTTCCAGCGATAGCCTATACCACCCCAAAAGAGCTTGTTGTAACGCAATCGCACCGTCGCTTCGGCCGTAAACACGTTCAAGTCGGTCGACACCATCATTGAGGGCTGTACTTCATATAACGGATTTCTCAGCGGGATATTGCCCCCCGCCATAAAATAAAATTGTCGCGGTACAAAAAATTCAAATCCATTCTCATTCTCCGAGCCACTATCCTGGTAGCGCACGGTAGGCTCGGTGAGGTGCGTAGCCGACAAGCCTACATGAAAATAGGGGTGCACATAGTACACACCAAAGGCCGCATCGAACGCCATACCCGACACCTCAGTAGTAGGAATATCCTCGTCCTCGCCCGGTGGCGTGTGGTGGTCGCTACTGGGTATATCCACCTTCGAGCCGTCGAACTTCTGGTCTACCAAGCCCAGCTGCACGCCAAAGCAAAGAAAACTTTTCTTTATTTTAAGTTTATAGGCATATTGTGCACCTATCACCATGTTGGAGAACAAACCCTCCTGCGTACTGCTAAAGGCAATACCCACACCATGATGAGCACCCAAGAATCGCAACGGCATATCGGCCCTACCCCAGAACGACGACGGAGCACCCTCGATACCTATCCACTGCTGACGAGTACCCACAAGGAAGTTCATCTTATCGCCCTGACCCGTAGCTCCCGCATTGTAGTACGACGGCGCAGCCCAATATTGCGAAAGCTGAATATCGGTCTGTGCCTGCGCCACAAAAGGCAACACACACAAGGCTACAAGGATAATATGTCGTAATACACGGCGCATAGTCTTATTATATACCATATATTATAACTGCAAAAAAGCGATAAAATTGTGTAAGGTGTAAAATTTTATTTAAGTATCTAATAGGTCGATATAAAGAGGCTGAAAAACGCTCTTATTACTTTGTATTATTGGGAGTATTGGTTAAATTTGCAAATGAAGAATGTGTAAAACTTTTGTTCTAATATCATAACCATAATGCGTCAATACAATATTTTGATGGAGATAGTGACTACGCCGGATTTGCAAAAGCTGCTTACAAAACCTTAATATTCCGGAAATCAAGCACTTACACAGACGCCATAGATAGATAATCTTATTATATGTAAATGAACGGAAGAATTTATGCTTAGTGAACGGAGATTTGTCATAAATTAACTACAACAGAATAATGAGCGACAAAAATACAATGCGAAAAAATCCATTTTATGGCAAGGGTAAATATCCAACGTTTGTGAGACACATTTATAGGCTACTGACGAGCCGCAAGTGGTTTTCACATGCAGATGTGATGGTAGATTTTCTTAAATTAAAATCTCCAACAGAACTGCCATATAGTATTTCAAAATGTCCCTATAACGGGGAGTTAAGAAAGGCTTTCCTTGATATACTTAAGCTAATAGAAGAAAAAGAAGGAACGGAATGTGTAGAAACTCGTGGGAATAATAGAGGTAAGGAGTTTAGATATATCGGTGCAGACGACAATCCCCTTAAAGATTTCCAAAATGCATACATAATTAATAATGTTAGTCAGTATGCTCAATTTTGTGAAGATTCGGCAGGGTTCCTCCCTAGCTCATGGTTAGGATATTTCTTAGAAGATACTCACGATTTGTTGAAAATCAATCGACGTAAGCAGAGAGGTGAACAAATGATTATTTCGAGCACTGATCGAGAGCTTACAAATATTGAATTATTGCCCAACCTTTACGAAACAATACGAGATAAAAAGGTGCTGAAGATTGATTATAAACCCTACGACGAGGAAATAGAAACAATTATTTTTCACCCACACCTTCTTAAAGAATATAATGGACGATGGTTCTTATTTGGACACGCCGAGGGAAAAGAACCGGAATTTGGGTATAATTTAGCATTGGATCGAATAGAAAATTTTGATATAGAAAAATTATACGTATATATTCGAGCCCCCAAGGAGTATTATACTAATTTTTTCAAGAACATCGTTGGTGTTAGTCATTATAATCAGGATGTTGTTCAAGACATTCACATTCGAGCACATTCCAAGAGTATATTTATGCTTATGGCAACCAAGAAATTACATCATAGTCAAGAGACTATTATTCCCTTTGGAGAATATGAAGATGGTCGATATGGTGATTTTTCTATTAGAGTTGAAGTAAATAATGAGTTTATTGGTCGTATTTTGCAAATGGGAGAAGGTCTTGAAATTATTTCTCCGCCAAATGTTCGTGAACGACTTAGAGAAACGGTTTTAA
>CAJGDT010000180.1 GCA_904502265.1 uncultured Barnesiella sp.
ATCCACCACATCACCATCATACATCATTTCGCACCGATAACCATACTCAATGTGATTGCCCCACACGCGAGCTGTTATCTTTTCTTCGGGATTGATGGGATTGGGAATAGATTTCTCAACGGCACATGCAGGATCCCATTTTTCGCGCTCGACACGCTCCAGCTCATATTCTTTATAATATTCGTCGCGCATCTTGCCATTGGCCTGGTATCTTGTACCTACTCCATCATAGGGTTGAAGGTTGCGTA
Organism: uncultured Barnesiella sp.; assembly: GCA_904502265.1. Classification (GTDB taxonomy): domain Bacteria; phylum Bacteroidota; class Bacteroidia; order Bacteroidales; family Barnesiellaceae_A; genus Barnesiella_A. The sequence goes on from CAJGDT010000180.1 coordinate 249, forward strand.
CATTGTAGTTGATACTCTCATATACATCGCCATTTTCATAGAGAAGTTTACCCTTCAAGTAGTTTTCGTAAACATAGTTATCATATCGGTTGGGCACGATGCGACCACCCACCATTGTTATCGACACACCATTGGCAAGCTCTACAACGAGTTCACGGCGGTCTTTGTCGATAGCATTGAGCGTGTAGTTATTTACATCATAACGGCCTTGCTCCTCGCCATTGTACCACTCAACAACCTCCACCTTCGGTGCGAGCAACACCTCTATACCATGACGCTCGTTCAACCAGAACGAAGTGATAGATGCCAACGTACCATCGGCGTTGCGCACCTCGTACACACCTTTCAGCCCAAACATTGTCAAGTCAGCGGAGGTATTAATCCAAGCATTTTCGATATACTTACCATCGGCAAATGTATACTTGCCATCGGCTACATAACAAGGGCCCTGTATTTGGGCAAAACTAAGATGAAAACAGCCCTCAAACGTATCGCCATTGGGGAACTCTACGCGACCTTCGCCGATAGGGCCTTCGAGTTTCTCAAGAATAACACTCTTTTCTTGCCAGTCTCCTATGTATTTTACAGCTTTCTTCATGATAGTAGGTATTAATGTTTCGTCCTACAAATATAGAAAACGCCTTTATATTTTACAACATAAAGGCGCTTTTTCTTTCTATTTATCGATTTATCACTTCACACACTTAGCAACGATGCTATGTTGTGCAGTACTTGCTTTTACGATAACAATGCCCTGATTAGTGTCAAGTGTTACGGCATGAGTGTTGCTATGAGGTTGAGCCACATGCAACAACTGACCACCCACACTCCACACCTCGACACTTTGCAAGGCTTCGGTGGCCGCTATCTCAATGCCATAGGCTGTTGATTTCACAACAATATTATCATCGTCAGCTACTTTATCTACCGCTTGAGGCCAAGAAGGCATAACCTGACACACATTGACTATCTCGCCGGTTGCTATCTCGGTAATAGCAGCTATTACCTTCACCATGTCATATCGTTGCACCTCGGGCATATCGATAGTATAAGCAATGGTCATAGGTGTGTGGCGAGGTGTGCCGGCAGTAAAGGCAGTTTCATCACCCTTAAAAGAGGGATAAACCATGCGACCTACATTGGCAAAGAAATATTCGCCGGCTGGTATGGGATCGGGCAAGTTCTCGAAACCACCCATCTCGGTAGTACCGCCACTGAAGGCATTGGCTTGCTCATATCCGGTTACGCTATCTTCTACGATGATATACAACAATCCATATTCGCCCTCGGTAACTGCTTTTCCAAACTCAACTGTAGCTTCTACTTCAAGTTGATTATTGGTATTATACACAGCAGTGGTTTGAATCTTACCTATTGCGCCACGGTTCATGGCAATATTCATGAGCGAGTCGGCATCGTAATAGGGGTCGCCCACGAGGTCGAAACTTCTATCAAACACTGCGTTGGGGAAGCTGCCCTGGAAATAGGGGTAAGAACCCACATAGTAAGCCGCATTCATCATGGGGTCGCTACCATGCACGGCAACATCGACCAATCGGCCGGCATATTTCTCATGCAACAACTCCAGACCATAGGCTCCACGAGGACACCACATACACCATGTACCAGTACCCTCCTCGACCAACACCAAACGCTCGAAACAAGTAATACTGCTCTCCAACTCCATCACTTCGCTACCACCCATAGTGCTTACACGCAATGCATAGTCGCGAGTGTCATCAAGAGGCACTTCTATGGGCACATCAAATGCAAATGTCGCCACACTATCGGCAGCTACGATATCGGTACTACGGTCGATAATAGTTGTTTGGGCATTGTAGGTAAGCTCTACAACATATCCCTCAACAGGCATAAATCCCGACGAGGCAATCTCGCCCGAAACAAATACCGCACCGGGGGTGGCAATGGCTTCGGGAGTAGTATTGGTAAATGTAAAGCTATGTTCATAGGCAAATACTTGGATGTCGTCGATAGCCAAGATATTACAATTGTAACTCTTATTGACAAAGGCCACGTAGATATCCTTGCCTACCCATTTGGCCAACGACATGGCATATTGTTTCCATTGGTTGCTCTCGGCCGCTACTTCAATAATCGGCACTTCTACAAAGTCCTCGGGGGTATTACCTTCGGTACTGATATATACAGCATAGCCATCGGGGTGAGCCACATCGAGCGCACATGCACGCCACGACAAGATGTTGCGAACGTCATCGACCTTGATAGCCGGTGTAACCAACCAGTCGTTCGACTCTCCGGGAGTTTTATACCACGAGCCACTGTAGGCTGCTGTATTGCCATCCGCCTCGTCGGTATATGCAGCCCACGCTACACCTTCGGTAATGCCGTAGCTCTTCATACTGCGCGAAGGCTCATTACCATCGAGGTCATATGTTACAAAATCCGAGGGCATACCCTCCTCAAAGTCACACGAGAACACCACTGTTTGTGCTTGTGAGGCAACCACCATACCCATCAGGAGCGCTGCCAATATATTTATCTTTTTCATATCTATATACACTATTACTTGATGATTACTTTCTCAACATACCACATGCCATCGACATGAGCACGCAACATATACAAGCCGGCAGGACATGATGCCACCGACAACTTGGCTGTGTGTGTTTGATGGACTACCAATACACCCTCAGCGGTATAGAGCATAGCCTCTTGCGCCTCACATGTCAGGCACAACTTATCGCCTTGTAATGTCACAGCAAACTCGTCGGTTGCAATACCCTCAACACCGGTCTTGTCGAGTGTCACAGTGTTGGTATAGGTACGTTTCGACTCTTTGTTGTTGGCATACACGGCTGTAACGGCATAGGTGTACTCACCGTCGGGCAGTGTGAGCCAAGCATCGTCGGTGCAAGCCAAGCTACCAAGATTATTCAATACCACCTCGCTCATAGTAGCTTCATTCTCACGATATACGTTGTATGTCACGGCAGGCGCATCATCACCGGCGAGAGCTACACCCTTATATCCCAAGACGAAGTTCTCACAGTAGTCCTCTCCAAGCGTCTCTACATACTCCATCTTAGCCTCTACGAGGTAGTCCTCGATATAGGCATTGAATTGGGGTACAAAGGGATATTCGGGAGTATTGATGGTTGTTACGATGTCGAGGAAGCCTTCATCGGTACTCAATCCGATAAAGCAACCATGAGGCGCATATACGTCTTGGCTGAATGTATATTCGGTAGGATTAAACTGCACATTGGGAGCAGCATCGTCAACATAAAGTTCTTCGCCGGTTACGTTGCCATTCTCATCGAGAGCCAATACTACCACGTTGATAGTCTCGTCGGATGCCAACAAGAACCAATCGATGCTCTTGAGAATTATAGGCTCGTGGCACACAACACCGATAAGTGTACCGAAAGTACCGTCAGAAGCACCAAATGTATATGAA
>CAJGDT010000181.1 GCA_904502265.1 uncultured Barnesiella sp.
AACTCTACCAATACGGCATTTGTAGCTACCACTTGACCGGGTTGTACAAATACGCGCTTGATAACACCGTCGCGCTCACTGTTAACAGTGTTTTCCATCTTCATTGCTTCGTAAACGAGCAATGCTTGACCCTTCTTCACAGTAGCACCGGGTTGAACAGCAACAGAAATGATGCTACCACCCATGGGTATCTTTTGTGTAGGACCTGTAATGGGCTCTTCAGCAGCCTTCTTCTCTTCAGCAACTTCAGCTTTGGGCGCAGCAGCAAACTCCTCAGCACGACGATTGCGCAAGAATGTAGCACCTACAGTGGGGAAGAGTTGGAGCAAGAGATAATCATTCTCGTCCTTAGCAAGTTTCACACCACCAAACTCGGGCAAAGTAGGATTCTCGGGAGCTTGATAAGCATTGATATCGTAAGGTCTCTCGATAGCACTACCGGTAATTTTCTCACGGAATTTAGGATCGATAGCAACAGGAGTCTTACCATACTCACCCTTGATAAGGTTGATGAATTGGTTACTTACCATTGTATAGTCGGGGTTACCTTTCTTACGGTCGATAGCAAGGCTAACGGCTTGACCACCTACGATTTGTGAAGTAGGAGTTACAAGGGGCACAAGACCTGCAGCACGACGTACCTCGGGAATGAGTGCCATAGCGTCGTTCAATACGTCCTCTGCACCGAGGCTCTTCAATTGAGCAACCATATTACTGTACATACCACCGGGAACCTCAGCATGTTTCACGATTTCGTTGGCTTTGGGGAAGTTGAAGTATGCCTCGATAGCGTGGCAAGCCTCCAAGAGTTCAGCCTCATTGTTAGCCTTAGCAGCAGCAATAGCGCGGTCAAATTGTGCATCTACATCGGCAGGTATAGTATCTTTCAAAGGATCGAACTTGATGGGGAAGCTATCCTTTTGCAAGTCGAAGTCGCGCAAGTCGCGGCGGATGCCTTCGAGTTTCTCGCGGATGCGACCTACAGCCTCCATGTTAGCCTCTACCTCGATACCGAGTTTCTTACAGAAGATGTAAATCAACTCGATAGCAGGAGCAGCCGAGCCACCACCAAAGTACCAAATGTTGGTATCAAGGATATCAACACCATGGATAACAGCCATCAATGACGATGCAAGACCGTAACCGGGAGTACAGTGAGTGTGGAAGTCGATAGGCACATTCACAGCCTTTTTCAATGCGGGAATAAGAGTAGTGATACGTGCGGGATTTACAAGACCTGCCATATCTTTGAGGGTGATAATTTTGGCACCCATAGCCTCCATACCCTTAGCTTTCTCTACGAAATATTCATCAGTGAAAATCTTCTCAGGTGCAGCAGGTTTTTTGCCGAACAAACGAGCGAAGAAACCGACCTTCTCGGGAGCAGTTTGAGCAGGTTTGGGATCTACAGTGTAGCACACTGCACCATCAGCAATACCACCTACTTCGTTAATCTTCTTGATTGAGCTTTCTACGTTGTTAAGGTCATTGAGTGCGTCAAAGATACGCATGATACCGAGACCTTGTTTTACAGCCTCTTTGTAGAAACCATCAATTACTGTATTGGGATAAGGTGCATAACCAAAGAGGTTACGACCACGAGAAAGAGCTGTAAGATATGAACGACCCTCGATAACTTTACTGATAGAGTTCAAGCGAGTCCAAGGGCTTTCGTCGAGATAACGCATTACTGAGTCGGGCACTGCACCGCCCCATACTTCCATTGCATAGAAGCCGGCGTCTTTGTAATCTTCAATAACTTGTTCTACGTGTTTACTTTGCAAGCGTGTTGCAAAAAGCGATTGGTGACCATCGCGCAAGGTAAGGTCGCGAATTTTCAATTTTCTGGCCATAGTAATTTTTTTTAAGTGTTTATATTCACAGTATTTATTAATAATCTCTCTTTTATGTTTGCTTCTTTTCAATTAAATATAGATTTATTTAAAAAGTCGCGACCGCAAATATAACGAAAGAGGACATAAAAACAAATTATTTCGGGGAATTTTATTCAATAATCATCTATCTATATACTTATATTTCAACCCATTTAATAACTATAGTCTCATTATACCCCCATTTTGCTAACAGCAGTTAGCAATCAAAGAGTTTAAGCGCTTCCTCAGACAATACGGCAATATACCACGCGAGGCTGTGTCGAAGAATTTTCGACACAGCCTCGCGCATTATAATTTAGGATATCGATTTACTCTTCGGCCGGAGCATTAACGGGTTTTTCCAATCCGGGTATACCACGCAACTCTACATCGAACACGAGTGTCGAATAGGGCAACAAGAGATCCGAAGTATAAGCATCTCCATAACCACATGTATGAGGTATAATCACCTCACAACGGTCGCCCACATGCATATTAGTGAGAGCTATAACCCAACCCTTAATATTGTCGGACAACTTAGAGCGATAGATACTGTCACCATGAGCTGTCAACTCGAACGAGTCGTCAAACACACTGCCTTTATAGGTTGTACCTTTATATATTACGTCTATATAGCTTGTAGATTTGGGCTGCGCAGCATTTTGTGTCAATGTACGGTCGTTATACCAACGCATAAGGATAGTCGAACCGGCATCCCATGTAGGAGTAACCCTGTCATAAACAAGCGCACCCACAGAGTCTACCTCGGCATACTTCTTCTCAAAGAAGGCGAGATTATCATTACGCCAATTGGCATACTCTTCCCAATAGTTCTTGGTCTCTTCGTCATCTTTTTTAGAAGCGTCCTCACAAGAAACAAACACCGAAGTAAAAATGACAGCCAATATAGCCCAAAGCAAAAACTTCTTCATTGTCACATTATTAAAATGTTAATCAAAATTCAACAACGGGAGCCTTATCGGCACCGGCCTCAGCGGCAAACTGAGGCTTGGCCTCGAAACCGAATATCTTGGCAGTAATTACAGCCGGGAACTTACGTATCTTGGCATTATAGCCGGCTACCATTTCGCTATAACGACCACGTTCTGTAGCGATGCGATTTTCGGTACCTTCAAGTTGTGCTTGCAAGTCACGGAAGTTCTCGTTAGCCTTGAGGTCGGGATAATTCTCGGTTACAGCCAACAATCGACCCAATGCCTGACTCAACTCACCTTGTGCCTCTTGATAAGCCTTGAGATTTTCCTCGGTGAGGTTCTCGGCATCAACAGTTACTTGTGTAGCCTTGGCACGTGCCTCAACAACTGCCTCAAGTGTAGTAGCTTCGTGAGCAGCATAGCCCTTTACTGTGCTGACAAGGTTGGGGATAAGATCGGCGCGACGTTGGTATTGATTCTCTACCTTAGCCCATTGAGCCTTAACATTCTCATCGGCCTCCACCATACTGTTATAGCTGCATGATGTAAGCGACATGGCAAGTACCACCAAGGCTGCCAACGATACTAATACTCTCTTCATATTTTCGATATTAATATTATTCAACAATCTTTTGCAACAAGCTGCGGAAGCTAACCTTCTCGCCAATAAGAGCATGCAACTCGTCGATAGATACGCGATGTTGCTCCATGCTGTCGCGCTCGCGAAGGGTTACGGTATTATCCTCGAGTGTTTGGTGGTCAACTGTCACACAGAAGGGAGTACCGATAGCGTCTTGACGGCGATAGCGCTTACCGATTGAGTCCTTCTCGTCATATTGGCAACGAT
>CAJGDT010000182.1 GCA_904502265.1 uncultured Barnesiella sp.
TGCAATGCTACCAGAGCGTTATTTAAGTCGCAAATAGTTTCGATAAGAACAATATCAACCCCACTGGTTATGAGGGCTGTCATCTGCTCGATATAAGCCTCAAGCAATCTTTCTGTATGAGATGGCGTAACTGTGCAATTAATACTGGTCGGTCCTACTGATCCGGCTACAAATCGAGGTTTGTTGGGAGTGACTTTTGTGTAATAATTAGCTACGCGACATGCAAGCGTTGCGGCCGCACAATTGATTTCGCTTGCTTTATCTTGTAAGTTATAATGTGCCAACGAAATAGCGTTGGCATTAAATGTATTGGTTGTGATAATATCGGCGCCGGCATCGAGGTATTGACAATGTATCTGCTCTATCATTTCAGGCGCAGTAATGCTTAATACATCGTAGCAGTCATGCAGATTGGTGTCGTGTTGCGCAAAACGCTCACCACGAAAGGTAGCTTCGTTGGGCGAATATTGCTGTATCATTGTGCCCATAGCACCATCAAGCACCAATATACGCTCATTGAGTATATGGTTAATATCACTCATCGCTATTCTTTTTATTGCCTCGTGGAGTAGGGCGTTGCACTACCTTATCGGGGTTTTTGGCAATAAAATCTTTCCAGTTTTTTGCACCACTGCTCACACTTATGGGACGCGAAGTCTCATAGTAATGACATAGTGCAGCAGCAAGTCCATCGGTAGCATCAAGTTGGGGCAACATACTCTCTTGAGGAATATTGAGTGTGCGGCGCAACATTTCGGCAACTTGCTCTTTCGAGGCTTGTCCATTGCCTGTTATCGCCATCTTGATTTTTAGTGGAGCATACTCACAAATAGGAATGTCGCGCGACAGTGCCGCCGCCATGGCTACACCTTGTGCACGACCCAACTTCAACATCGACTGTACGTTCTTGCCGAAGAATGGTGCTTCGATAGCCATTTCGTCGGGCAGATACTGCGCTATAAGCCCCTGTACACGTTCAAATATACGACGCAGACGTAGGTAATGGCTCTCGAAACGACTCAGCTCTATCACGCCCATCGTTACCAGCTGAGGCTTGTTGCCCACAACTCGTAACACACCGTAACCCATGATATGTGTACCGGGGTCAATGCCTATAATGATACGTTCGGCTTTGGTGGGGCGATTGATAGTAACCTGTTCGGGCATTGTCTTATAGTTCTATTTGTTGCATAATGGTAGAGAAACCCACTACGCGTTGTTGAAATTTAGCCTCAAGTTGCTTAACAAGTCCTGCTCCGCATGCCTCATACCATGCCGATAAGGTGTCGAGCGAAGCAGTGTTAAATTGTACCGAGACACTTATGCCTTCATTCTCCTCTTGAGCCATGATGCGGGCCATGCGAGGCTCGCTTACGCCTTTATGTTTAAGGGCTGCAGGGATAAATTCGGTACGCATCCATGCTACAAAATCTTCGTAACATGATTTCTCGCAATGAAAAGTGGTGTTATATATAAGCATGTAATATGATTTAGGATTATAACGACACAAAAATAAAAAAAAGTTTGCATATCTATTGCATAAAACTAAAAAAGGTTGTATCTTTGCATCGCAAAACAGCAAGGGGTATTAGCTCATCTGGCTAGAGCGCGACACTGGCAGTGTCGAGGTGAGCGGTTCGAGTCCGCTATACTCCACCAACCGAGGACTGATTCTTGAAGAATTGGTCCTCTTTTTTTATTCTGCCCATTGTACCCTTGTTCGTGGTTACTTAATGAAGTCCAACCATTGCTTGCGGAGGGCTTGTGAACGCTCTTGCCATTCTATTTCATCTACCTCCCCAAGCATGCCTGCGCCTTTCCACCTCTCGTACGAACCGAATAGTAACGATAGCTCTAAGCAATGACACGCTCCCCATTGAGTACCCTTGGGACGCCAATTCAATTCGCACAATTGAACGTCAATGCCGTTTCGTTTGAGGAATGATGCGTACTTCCGATTTCCGAGTTCAAACACAAACCGGGTCGTAATTGCAGTAGCCAACCGGTCGAAGATACCACCGAAACAATGCTCGCGCTTCAGGTGCATGGCTACAAATGGTGAGGTGTCGTCCTTCTGCCATGTGACGAGGACTTTCTCGAGTGATGGGGTAGCTATTTCCTTGCCAAGTGAGGGTATGTGGGGTGAAAAACACATCGTTTTCCGGCTTGATTGTATGAGGCTTTTCTGTGCCCGTAGCATCTCTGCTGTTGATGCTTCGGCAATTGGTTTACCTATCAACTGCACGAAATCGTTGTACTGCTTTTTCCTAAAATTCAACCCTAAAGGGTAGCCGAGTGGAGCACTCTGTAGGATAGCCTTGCGAAAGTATGGCTCCTTGCAGTATGATATCAGTGCGGCTACACTATGTCCGCCGGCCGACTGACCGGCCAGTGTCACCTGTTGTGGATCTCCACCAAAGTGCGATATATTCTCATGTACCCACCTTAGCGCTGTCAATTGGTCTTTCAATCCGAGATTTTGTGGCTCACCTTGCGAATTGTAGAGGTAGCCAAAGACGCCTAACCTGTAGGTTACGTTTACAACCACTATATCGCCCTCTTCGACAAGGGCACTTGCATCGTATGCCGACACTTCGCCACTACCGGCCACATACGCTCCTCCATGTATCCACACCAAAACCGGACGTTTGCCCTCACGCGATGGGGTGAATATACTTAAATAATGGCAATCTTCATCGTGGATTGTCTCATCTCCTTTGCCCACGATAAAATCAAATCGGAACTTGTTTTGTGGGCACGAAACGGCTACCGAATCGTAATGTCGAGGCTCTTCGTAAGGCATGAGCTCCGGCTCTCCGAAGCGGGTAGCTTTTGCGTATCTGATGTGGTGAAAGGTTTGCATCAATGTGGTTGCTTGTACCTACTAATAACGATTAATCTAAATGCTTGTTTATGCTAATTGCATTCCCATTATTCTATCGGCCACTTCTTCCGGGAGGTCGACAAGAAGCTGACCATGATTCATGCCCTTGAAGATTTCAACCTTTGTGTCAGGATGTAAAGTCTTCAGATGTTCAGCCTGAGGTTTGGCAATAAATGCTTCCTTTGTTCCATACCAATAGTGAATGTCGGGTCCTGAAATACGTTCAAGTTTCGTTGTATAGACTGATGTATAACCGCCCAAAACCGCTTTACTGCCTCCAAATGGATATATTTTCTTGCATTCGTTAAGCAGTATATCGAAATAATGTGAATGAAACACCCATTTCCAGAAACCTGTCCAACGATAGCAGGTCCACACGTTGGCGAACTGGTAGTATTTCAAGGCCCAGGTAAGCCAATGTGGAAGTGGCAATAGGGGAGCTGCATCCAATATCGCATGCTCAATTACCACCTCATCTCTTTCGAGAACCTGCGACAAAATCTTGCCACCCAGCGACAGCCCGTATGCAACATCGGCATGGCCTCCAAGATGTTCGTTGATATATTCGACTACCTGGCGCGCCTGATCGTTAACTGACGTAAATTCGGTATAACGACCTAATGTAAAACCATCGACCTCAACTGCAATGATGTGAAATCGTTCCTCTAACAGCCCGATAAGAGGCAGGAAAATCTCGTATGAGACTCCTAAGCCCGGAATCAGAAGAAGTGATCGAGAACCA
>CAJGDT010000183.1 GCA_904502265.1 uncultured Barnesiella sp.
AAACCTTAATAAACATATAAGCGTATGAGAAAAACATTACTTCTTATTGTTGCTGCAGTATTGAGCTGCATGACCGCAATGGCACAATGGAACAGCAACAATGCTGAAAACCTCTTGGCATGGACCGAAGGAGGCTACTATTCAACTGATATGAAGACCACTGCCGATGGTAAAATTTGGTTGGCCGTTCACGAGCCTTTCCACAATAATGAAGGTAAAGGCGGTGTAACTGTTGCTTTGCAATTGATCGACTCTTTGGGTAACTTCTGTTTCGATGAGCCTATCAGAGTATCAGACTATGAATCTCGTTCATGGGTATCATGTGGTCAATACCTCTTTGTCGACCGCGACGGTAATGCTATTGTTGCTGTTTACGACTGGCGTCAAGGTGCTGATTACTATGAGGGTTATACCGTGTACAAAGTATCACAAACCGGTGAGTTCCTTTGGGGCGAAGAGGGTATTACTCTCGAGGGCGAGAAAGTATACGACCTCGTTGCTTCTATGAGCATCTGCCAACTCGCTGACGGTAGCTATGTGTTTGCTTGGCAACGCAGCCAACCCGACAACATGAACCACATGAGCATCGAGATGCAACGCATCAGCCCCGAAGGCGAGATGTTGTGGAATCCCGAGGAGGTATGTATGTATGACAAGAACACTCCCTACCAATATCCTTATGTGATTGATGGTGGTAACAACCAAGTTATCATGCTCTATGCTAAGGGTTCGTCACAAGAGCTCTTGGCTCGTAAACTCGACTTCGACGGAACTCCCGTGTGGGAAGAAGATACTCGCGTTTACACAGCCGGTTGGGGTTCAATTCCTGTGTGGACTCTTATCGATGTGAAGCCCGTTGATGGTGGTTTCATTATATCTTGGAATGACGACCGTTACTATACTGAGATTGAGTCGGCTTATATGGCTTATGTTAAGTCTAATGGTGAACTTGGTTTTACAATTGACAATGGTCAAAAATTGGGTTATGCAGGCTGGCGTTCACTCAGCGTAAGATGCCACTATGACAAGGCTTCTGACAGCTTCTATGCTATATGGAATGAGTGCTCTTCAAGTCAATCTTGGTATCGCGTAGTAGCACAACGCATCAGTAAAGAAGGTGAGTTGTTGTGGAGCGAGAATGGTCTTGAGTTGAAACCAATGGAGCAAACATCTTATGGCTACGCCTCTATTCAAAGTGGTATTAATGACGAAGTTGCATTCTTCTATATGCGCAACTATGCCGGAACATACGGTGATGTAGAGGCTTTTGTGACTACAGTGAATGTAAACGATACAACTCTCCGTCGCGAGAGCGAGTTTACCAAAGGTGAGCGCGTGAGCGAGAAGTCGAACTTGACAACTACTCCTATGATTAACAACAACTTCTGGGTTGCTAAGTGGACCGATGGTGGCTCATATGACGATGAAGAATTGACCGATCGTTTGTTCATGCAACGCATCAATAACGACTTTACATTGGGTAATCCCAATGCCGACGATGCAGTAGAAGGTGTGCAAGCCGATGCTAACACATTCGTTGCTATTGCTACTCTCGTTGAGGGTGAGGCAATGTTTGCAACCAACTTTGCTACAGCTACACAAGCTACACTCGCTGTCTACGACATCAACGGTGCACTTGTTGCTACACCCTTCGAGGGTGAGTTGGCTGCCGGTCGTCAATATATCGAGTGGAACGCCAACGTTCCCGCCGGTATCTACTTGGCTACGCTTACTACAGCTCAAGGTGTTGAGACAGTGAAAGTTTTGGTAAAATAAAACAATAAATTGTTAAATAATAAAAGGTCGAAGGTATGAAAAAGTTTACTATATTGGCTTCACTTATGCTCATGGGTGCTTCGGCATCCATGGCTCAGTGGAGTAACAAACAGGACGAATATCTGCGTGTATTCCCTGAAAAAAGTTTATATGAAAGTGACGTGCAAATAGCACCTAATGGCAATGCTTGGTTGTTCTTCAACTATCCCGAGGATGGTACCACCAAGTATGCTGTGCAATTGGTCGACTCTCTCGGCAATCTTGTATTCGGAGAGGAGCCGCTGGTTGTATCGCAATATCTTACTCGCACCTACAATGTTGTGAACGAATATCTCACCGTCGACTCGGAGGGTAATGCTATTGTTGTAGTACACGACTGCCGCTATAGCGACCCCGAAAGAAAGGCTGTGAGTTATACTGCTTATAAAATATCGCAAACCGGCGAATTCCTTTGGGGCGAAGATGGCGTAGCGCTCGACGGCGAGAAAGCTCATGACTTCAGTGCGTGTATGGCCACTGCTGAGATTGCCGACAAGAGTATTGTATTTGCTTGGCAAGAGGCCGACCTCGAAACCAACAAAACCGTTCTTCGCATGCAACGCATCAGTGCCCAAGGTGAAGTTCTTTGGGATCCTGCCGAAGTGTGCGTAAAAAATCCTAAGGTCGACTATGCTTATCCCTACTTAATAGATGGTGGCAACAATCAGATATTGATGGTATATGCAGCCGGTTCTGCCAAAGATTTATATGTTCGCAAAATCGACTTTGATGGTACAACTGTTTGGAACGAAGATACTCAAATATACCGCAGCGGTTGGGGTAATATTCCTTTGCAATCGGTGCTCGATGTGCAACCTTCGGGCGACGGTGGTGTGATAGTGGCATGGTATGACGACCGCTATTTTACCGAGATTGAGTCGGTGTATATGACTTACGTTAAGACCAACGGTGAAATAGGCTTTGCTGCCGGAGTTGAAGGTCAAAAACTTGGCATGGCAGGCTGGCGTTCTTTCCGTCCCAAGTGTGTATATGATCCTACAAGCGATAGTTTCTATGCTATATGGGAGGAGAGTAGCTCAAGCCAAAGTTGGAACCGTATAGTAGCTCAACGCATCAATAAAGATGGTGAATTGCTTTGGGGTGAAAATGCCCTTGAGTTGCGTCCTTTGACACAAGTGACTTATGGATACCAATCGGTACGATTGGGTGTTCCCGGTGAAGTAGCATTCTTCTATATGGAGAACGAGTCGGGTACTTACGCAGGTAGTGTAAAAACTACAGCTACAGTAATAAATGTAAACGATACTACTCTTCGTCGTGAGAATGACTTTACCGCTTGTGAGAATTCAACTCCCAAGCAAAACCTCCGCACAACAACCATGCACGACGGTCGCTACTGGTTGGCTATGTGGAGCGATGGTAACGAATCGCCCAAAGATCTTGTGATGCACCGTGTCAACAACGACTTGACAGTGGGTGTTCCTGAGAGTAATGCTGTAGAGGGTGTACAAGCCGATGCCAACACATTTGTTGCTCTTGCTACGCTCGTTGAGGGTGAGGCTATGTTTGCAACCAACCTTGCTACAGCTACACAAGCTACACTCGCTATCTACGACATCAACGGAGCACTCGTTGCTACTCCCTTCGAGGGTGTGTTGGCAGCCGGTCGTCAATATATCGAGTGGAACGCCAACGTTCCTGCCGGTATCTACATGGCTGCGCTCACTACTGCACAAGGTGTTGAGACCGTGAAAGTGCTTGTTAAGTAAGAATACTTATAAAGAGAATAGAGAACGTCAATATGTAAGGTTTATTTATTAACCTTTAAAACAAAAAAATGAA
>CAJGDT010000184.1 GCA_904502265.1 uncultured Barnesiella sp.
GAATCTACAGGTGTTGCCGAGAATAGTTGCCAAACAGCTGTTGAAAGACTGTGGGAGAAGTAAATATTTGCTTGCTTGTTTTTTTGTATTGTTGTAAATGTGTATTACTTTTGCCTATATAAATGATTGAATTTATGCGAAAAGATTTTGGTTCAAAAACGTGGCTTTATCCTATGCCTGTGCTGATAGTTGCAGCATACGATAAGTCGGGTGTACCCAATGCTATGAATGCTGCTTGGGGTGGAATATATACTGATAATATGATTGGTGTTTGTTTAGATGAAGGACATAAAACAACACAAAATATATTGGATGCAAAAGCTTTTACGGTGAGTATTGGTAATGTCGATTGTGTAGAGGCTTGTGATTATTTGGGTTTGGTGTCGGGAGATAAAGTTCCTGATAAACTTTCGCGCGCAGGTTTTCATCTTGTTTCTTCACGTCATGTCAATGCACCTATCATTGAAGAACTTCCGTTAACATTGGAGTGTGAAATGGTAAGTTATGATCAAGAAAGTAATCATCTCGTGGGGCGTATTGTTAATGTTAGCGCCGATGAAAGCATACTTACTGAGGGTAATATAGATATTGCCAAACTGCGACCAATAGTCTATGATACTATACAGCATCAGTATCGCGAAGTAGGAGAGGTGGTTGGTAAAGCCTTCTCGGCAGGTAAGCGGTATATGAAATAGGGCAGTTCTCGTTGTGGTAATAAAGAGAAAGAATCGGCTATTTTTTAGCTGATAATATCATAAATACCACAGCCGACATCGATAATGATATGCCTATAATGATGTTGGTTGTTATAGGTTCGTTAAAGGCTAATGCTCCGGCTAAGATAGCTGTAATAGGCTCAAATACGCTTAGTACCGATGCTTTTGTTGCGCCTATCTTGCGAGTGGAAATGGCTAATGTTGATGTGGATATTATTGTTGGTAGAATAGCCAATCCTAATAAATTGATCCAAGCTGTATTGCTCTCAAGGCCCGTTGTTATGGGATTGCCGCAAAAGATGATTCGTGCGAGAAAAATCGTGGAGCCTACAATCATGGTGTAAAAGGTGATAATGTTGTTAGATATGTTTTGTATGGTCTTGTTATGATTGATGATAACTATAAAAATTGCATAGGCGAGAGCCGATCCTAATGATAGTACAACTCCCTCTATGGCAATTGTTTGAGATTCGCTGAATTGAGTCATAACGACAACTCCTGCAAAGCATATTATAACAGATAGCCATACTTGTAATGTTGGAAAAACACCCAGAAACATCATTAAGAGCGCAACGAATATGGGGAATATAAAAATAAGCGTAGTGGCCAATCCCGATGCGATGTACTTATAGGCTTCAAATAAAAATGTGCTACTTGCAGTAAATAGTAAGCCAAGAATAATTAATACGCCTATTTGCTTGATGTTTACATTAAGTCTTTGCTTGCTAATAAGCGTAAATGCAAACAAAATCAATGCCGATAATCCATATCGAAAAAACAAAATAGACTCGACTGATGCCCCATTGTTTATAAGGGGCATGGCAAATAGTGGGTTGAAGCCATAGGTCATACCGGAGATGATACCACAGGCATATCCTATAAGATTGTTTCTATTTATTCCTTTCATATTTTAATCTGGCTACTCTGAATTGGACCGCAAAATTAGAATAAACTTATTGTAATTGCTCTCTGAATGTTGAAGATTTTCTTTTCGCTTACAAATTGTAGTACTATAAAATGGGCGAAATGTGCTTCTTAGTATTCGTTTTGTAATGTGTGGTTTGCAAATAGAGATATTACTAAATAATCCGCACTTTCACCCCCGTTTTGTGCAGTTTTAGTATCTCTCTAATGGAAAAAATTGTTTAATTTTGCACTCGGAAATTTTTTACGCTAAATTATTTAAGGTAAATCAAATATTTTTTTGCAACATGGCTAATGTAGTGAGACTAAAAAGAGGTTTGAGTCTACAATTGGAAGGAGCTGCACTCCCCAATGTGGAGAAGACCGTAGTAAGCGACACTGTAGCTATTGTTCCTGATAACTTTCATGGTATTGTTCCCAAGGTGGTGGTAAAGCCTGGTGATGCTGTGAAAGTTGGTTCGGTGGTGATGTATGACAAAAATCACCCCGAGGTGCAATTTGTTTCTCCCGTGAGCGGTGAAATCGTTGCAGTGGAGCGTGGCGAGCGTCGCAAAGTGATGAAAATTGTTATTAAAAACGATCGCAAAGAAGAGGCTGTAACTTTCGAGAAAGCCTCATCGGCTGCCGAAGTTAAACAACTTTTCTTGCAAGCCGGTATGTGGGGATTTATCAAACAACGTCCCTACGATGTAATTGCCGATCCTGCTGTTGAGCCTCGTGATATTTTTGTTACAGCATTCGATAATGCTCCCTTGGCTCCGGTTTATGCCTACGAAATGTTGGCCGGCGAAGATGCCAAAGCCCTTGCTAAAGGTCTTGAGGCTCTTGCTATGCTTACCCAAGGTAAGGTGTATGTTGGTGTTGAACCCGAAAGCAAAGTGACTGTGCCTGCAGGTGTAGAACTTGTTACATTCAAGGGTAACTTCCCTGCATGTAATGCCGGTATTCAAGCACACAATATTGCTCCTGTAAACAAAGGTGAGACTGTGTGGACTATCAACGCTCTTGATGTAGTATTGATGGGTCGCCTTTTGCTCAATGGTCGAGTTGATATGATGCGTACAGTAGCCGTGTCAGGTAGTGAGGTTTCTAAGCCCGCTTATGTACGTGCTTTGCCCGGTACTCCCATGGCCGATCTTCTTAAGGACAATCTTACAAATGCCGATTATGCTCGTCGTGTTATCAGCGGTAACGTGTTGACCGGCACTAACGTTTCAATAGAGGGTTATCTTGGAGCATATCACTCACACGTAACAGTTATTCCTGAGGGTAACGATACTCACGAATTCTTGGGTTGGGCTATGCCCGGCTGCAAGGCTCTCACAACAAGCCGTACATTTGCATCGCGCTGGTTACCCGGTGGTAGCAGAAGACCCGATGCTCGCTTGCATGGTGGCGAACGTGCCATTATCATGTCGGAAGAGTACGACCGCGTGTTCCCCATGGACATCTTGCCCGAGTACCTTGTAAAGGCTATCATTGCTTTCGATATCGATCGCATGGAGCAATTGGGTATATACGAGGTAGCTCCCGAGGACTTTGCCGCATGTGAGTTCGTAGATACATCGAAGTTGCCTTTGCAAGAGATTGTACGCAAGGGTCTCGATGCATTGCGTAAAGAGATGAACTAATCATTGTCATTAACATTATAAATAGTATTATTGTGAAAGCATTAAGAAGATTTCTCGATAAGATAAAACCCAACTTCGAGCCGGGTGGAAAGTTTGCCCCCCTGCAATCGGTGTTCGAGGGTTTCGAGTCGTTCTTGTTTGTGCCTGCAACCACTTCTAAGTCGGGTGTACACATTCACGACAGCATCGACTCTAAGCGCACAATGACGGTGGTTATCATCGCATTGTTGCCCGCATTACTTTTGGGTATGTACAATGTCGGCTATCAACACTACTTGGCGATAGGTGAGTTGGCTACTACTTCTTTCTGGACTGTACTCCTTTATGGTGTA
>CAJGDT010000185.1 GCA_904502265.1 uncultured Barnesiella sp.
GCTCGCCCTGCTCGATAGTGTCAACTCAAGCCGCCTCGTCGGCGCCGATAATGCCCGATACGCACTCCTACACTCGCAAGCCCTCGACAAAAACTTCATCGACGTCACAAACGACTCGCTCATCAACATCGCTGTCGATTACTACGACAACTCAAGCAACTATCGCTATCGTGGCATGGCCTACTACTACAAGGCATGCGTATGCTTTAATAATGGTGAATATGAGCAAGCTACCGAACTACTTATCCAAGCTGAAGAGGCTCTGATCAATACTACCGAGTATAATACTACGGCACTTACATATAACTTATTGTCCGAAATTTATATTGAGCAATACAGGCTTAATGACGCTATAGCTTTACGAAACAAAAGCAGACACTATTATGAACTCTGTGGCAATTGGAAAAATATTCTCTACAACCATCTGCGACTATCGAAAATACTTATGATAGAGCACCCTGCCGACTCGGTACTATGCCACCTCGACAGTGCCCGCTTCATAGCCCAACAACTCAACAACGAGGAGCTACTTTTTATGGTCGAGAACTATCGAGCCTCGTTCTACGACTATATCAAGGAGTACGACCTTGCCAAATCTACCCTCTACAACGCCTTCAAGCAATATCCGGCACACACCCCTAATGCTGACGATTACTTCTTGATGAGCCGCATTTATTACAATATCGGTCAACTCGACTCGGCACTGTACATTCTCGACAACTATTACGAACCCCTGTGCCAAACCCATTCCAACCGAGAGACACTCAGTCTGTTTCGCAGCGATATATACAAGTCAATGCAGAGTCTTGGAAACGCTCTTAAATATTTAGAAGAGTATACCTGTTCGCTTGTTAATTCGGGATTGATGGAACAAAACAAGTCTATCAACGAGTTGGAGAAGAAATACCGTACCGAGCTACTGCGCGAGAGGAGCCAATCGCTCGCTACACGCAACATCCTGCTTACCCTCATTACTCTATTGGCAGCCCTTGTTGCCACCTTATTTATATACCTATACATCCGCCAACGACAACTGCGCATGGCACAATACCAACAACTGCACGACGAGGCTCAACAAGAGATTGAGGCTATACAATCGCAATATAATGCTATAAAAAAGCAATTACACACTCAACTATCGCAACAACAACTATACAAGAACGAACTACAGGCTCGTATCGACACCCTGAGAATACTATCCGGCATGACCGACACCTACGCCGGTAATAAGGAGAAATTCTATGAAAAGTGTCGCTCTTATATTAATATGTGTAATCAAACCGAGGACTCCTTTGTAAAAGATATACGCACCATTGCCTCGCTATACTGCGAAGGTTTTGTCGAGGCCATTCAGAGCCTGCAGGCGGACCTCACCGATGAGGACATAAACTTAGCATGCCTCATCCTACTTGGTTTTGACAACTATCAGATACGAATACTTTTCAATCATACCCATGCACAAAGTATATACAATAAGCGCAGACGTCTTCGCCAAAAATTGGGCTTGGACAACGATGTTGATATAGAAACTTTTTTTCAGTCTCTTATAAAAAAATAATGGTGTCCTATTAAAGTTTATTCTTAGACATAAGTACATAAGAACATATTTTTTTGTGGGTGGAGTCTTATGTACCTTTTGTTCTTTTGTCTATAAAAACAATCCTATGCAGGTCTTATATTCTTCTGTTCTTATGTCTTTATGGACTTATGTCTCCTTGAAAAAACCCTATTCGTGCACAATATTTTCATAGAGTTGACAAACACCAACAAACTGAAAACCAATGCACTATCAAACAAATACGCACAATACTCTGATTTTCAACACAATACACCCATACATAGGGGGGGGTATTATACCCCTATTAGAAATTTAATTTACACAACACTGATTATCAACATCTTACAAACACCCCTATTATATAAGATTTGTGAAAAAAAACTTGATATATGCATATTTTAGTTGGAACTTTGTCTGAAACAAAACAACTAAAATCAGGTGCATATGAAAACACAAATCCTTATCAGAACAATTTTGTTGAGCATCATGCTCACATTTTCAGTATCGGCATGGGCCGACGGTAATAGCAACGACTCTATTCCTCCTGTAACACAAAACCCCATTGGAAACAAAATAGAAATACCTCTAAAGGATATACAATTTCAACGTACTCCTATAGAACCCATTCATGCCTATTATTATATAGGAGAATACACAATCGAAGTAGAGTTCAACGAAAATATAGGTACTACAAACATTCACGTAGTAAACTCAAACGGAGCTGTCATCTACAACTTCTCACATGATACCGCTACAGAGTGCGGTTGCACAATATTCCTACCGGTAGGTAGTGACTGTTACTACATCTACATCTCCGGTAACAAATACGAAGCTACAGGCCAGCTAAGTATATAACAATAGCATAGATTTTCTCAACTATAACACCAAGGGGTCACCACGACCTCTTGGGCTGATAAAACTACAAATTCATAACACTTTAATTTAATAAATATCATGAAAAAAATCACACTTCTTTTTATTGCACTTGTTGCTATAACTTCTGCTAAAGCCGACCTTGTTGTCGATTCATTAGGTACTGTTCATGTGGGCACATTAAAGGCTAGTAACATAGCCTTTGGTAACTACAAAGTCACTTCCAACAAAATAATATCCAATTACTCGGGAGAAGCAATTAATTTCGACAGTTACAGAGGTATATACTACACAGACTTCGCCTCCGACGCTTTATTTGCAAGCCAAAGACCTCAATATGGATTCTCTGTGGGTGCAAACAACGCTTTTAGTGCCTATTTCTACAACGGCAACAGTTATCCATATCCGGTTATAACTGCTCAAGCCAAGTCAGCGCAAGGCATACTTTTCATGGGGCGAAATGCTAGTAATGCAACGACTTCACAGATCAAAGCCGATGGTACAATTATAGCAACAAGTTTCCAGACAACGGGTGGAACTGTAATTCGTAACACTCGAAGCATTAGTAATATTTTAGAAGATATAAACAGACTCAACCCCATTACATACACTATAGACAATCCTAACTCAACAACTCTCACAGAACAGATAGAACAACGGTCAGAATATAACGAAACGACCGAAGGATTAACAGCATCACAGCCTGCGCATTACGAATTCAATACAGAATTGCTCTCTACTATTGAGGCCGAACAACAACGACCCAAATATGGATTCGTAGCAGAAGAATTGGAAGTTGTTTTTCCCAACGTAGTATATACTACAGATACAGGCGAGAAAGCTATAGCCTACCAAGAATTGATACCTATCTTGGTAAGTGCCATACAAGAGTTGCAAGCCGAGGTTGAGAGCCTTAAAGAGGAAGCTACCACCACCCAACGCCAGCAAGCACCCGCAACCCTGCAAGGTGCTATAGCAGACGGCTCGGCTATGTTGATGCAAAATACCCCCAACCCATTCAACCAAGCCACCGAGATAGGCTATCGCCTACCCGAGGGTACAGCTACAGCCATGATAATGTTGTGCGATATGAATGGCAAAATGTTGCAAACCTACCCCTTGGCAGTAAACACCACATCGGGTACACTCACCATACAA
>CAJGDT010000186.1 GCA_904502265.1 uncultured Barnesiella sp.
ATGGCAGTGTACAACTTTGCCTTGGGCAAGCTACCCTTTACCGCCCGCTATCAGCTCGCACTACCTATCGTAGGCATTTTTGCACAGCCCGAGTATGCCGAGTCGTACTACGAAGTATGGCTGGGCAACTATGACCACTTCTTACACTGTGGCACATGGGCCAATCGCTTCGACATTGACAACCGTATCACCATCGATATGCACATGGCCACATGGGCACTGCGTATTGGCTACCACAATCGCATTAACACAACCTATGAAAACAACAATCGATATCAACTTGTGATGCACAATTTCACCATAGGTTTCGCAGGCGACATATTGAGCATCGATTACAAGAATTCCAACCGCCCCGCCATTAGGGCATTATACCAATTACCCCAATGAAACCACAAGGCCTACTATATATCATAGCCATCGGCATCGTAACACTGTTACAAGCATGCTTCGTTAATGATGATTTAGACATTAAAAATGATGCACACGCCAATTTTGATGCCTTGTGGACAATTGTAGACGAGCACTATTGCTTCTTCGACTACAAGGATGTTGACTGGGACTCGGTATACAACCACTATGCACCACTCATCAATAACAATATGGGCGACCAGAGCTTCTTCAACCTTTGCGGAGAAATGCTTGCCACACTGAAAGATGGGCATGTCAACCTATCAAGCGCATTTGGCTCCACCTACTATTGGAAGTGGTTTCAGGATTACCCTGTCAATTACGACGAGCGCATTATTCATGAGAATTATTTTCAGTTTGATTTCTTTTCGGCCGGAGGCATCACTTACAAGAAGTTACGCGACAACATTGGCTATATCTACTACGACAGCTTCAGTAGCAGTATAAGCCCCACTACACTCGACTATATTTTAGCACACTTTATCACATGCGATGGCATCATCATTGATGTGCGCAACAATGGCGGCGGATCTTTAACAAATGTAGAGGTAATCGCTTCACGCTTTATTACCGAACGCACATTGGCAGGATATTTACGTCATAAAACAGGCCCTGCGCACAATGATTTGTCCGAGCCACACCCCTTCTACTTTGAGCCTGCTCAAGGCCACATTCTCTATGGAAAGCCGGTAGTAGTACTCGCCAACCGTCACACCTTTAGCGCAGCCAACAACTTTGTACAAGTAATGAAGTCTCTACCTCAAGTCACTGTTATAGGCGACCGCACAGGTGGTGGTAGCGGTCTGCCGTTTACCTATAATCTACCCAATGGCTGGAACATCCGCTTGTCAGCTTCGCCCATACTCGATGCCGAAGGCAACGATACTGAATGGGGTATCGATCCCGATATAAAGATAGACATGGCGCCCGACGCTCAACAAACCGGACGTGATGCTATACTCGACCGCGCAATAGAACAGCTGAAACAAACCATTTTGTAGGCAAGTCAACTCTAATCCCTAAGACATTCCTTTTACTCTCGTCAGGCATCATACCCCGATGCCCCACACCTCGCATTGCTTCGAGTTATTACTTTAATTCCTTCCGGTATTTAACCAAGCATATCAATAACCTCATTATTTTACCCCATAAATAGGTAAAAAGTCACGAAATAGCATTTTGTAAACAAAAATGTAGACAGCTATATATAGGGAGTCTACGTAAAAATTATATAATTTTGCGTTATGTTTATATGCATTCACACACTGTAAATAGTGTTTACAAAAAGATAGGTGTGACTACATGGCAACAAATAAATACAATTCAAATCAGGACACACATTATGAAATTGTACTCGTGGCGCAAGCTTATACTAATATTTATCATGTCATTACTGACACACAGTATTTGTCATGCTGAAGAGAATACCTTTCAAGAAGCACGAGAATTACAACGTGACGGCAAGTTTGACGAAGCCATTGAAGCATATAAAAGCTACCTATCACAACCCCTCGTTGCCGACAAGCTTTCGGACCAAGAATTACACTCATACACCGATGCTCTACTACAGCTAATGAATACATACCAAAGCAAAGGCGAACCAGAAGCTTGCATAATTGCCTTACAAGAGGTATTCAAGAAATCACCCATACTACAAAAACAATGCTTGCGAGACTTCCATTCGGTAATGGGCTATGCATTGTCACGAACTGAGAAAACAGAACAAGCCGAAGCGTCAATATTAAAAGTATTCACACTCCCCCTTTATCGCGCAACACCCGAACGCTACTTTCGCGACTACGCCTACGCCTCGGCTGTTTTTTACGGCAACCCCGACTATCAAAACGAGGTAATCAATTGGTGTCAAGAAGCCTTTGCACAAGCTGAGTTATGTAAAAACACCTCGGGCAAACAATGGGTAACAGCCTTGTTAGGTTCTCTTTACAAACGTAATGGAAAACTCAATAAAGCATTAGAACTATTTCAGCGAAGCAAAGAGGAAGCCCAAGCCCAAAGCGACAGTTTGGGAATACTCAACAGCCTACATGCATTAATAGACCTCTTCTTGTATTGGGATGCACCCGAATATGCCAACATATATGCATCGGAAGCCATACGAGTGGAAAGAAGCATGACAATGAAAAACCCCATGGTTTCGGCACAATCCTACATAAATAAAGGTCGCGCCCTGCATCAACTCGGAGAGATTGATTCAGTTCCTCAATATACCCAGCAAGCTCAAAAACTGTGCGAATCGCTACCTTACAATAGCGGAATGGCAGACGTAAACCTCTTAAATGGTACTATATTAACAGAACAAGGCGGTGATTCTATCCACGCAGGTATTCAAGAACTGCTACAAGTAACCCAACAAGCAATAGGCATTATCCGCGCAAAGGCATACCACCAATTAGCTCAGACTTATTTAAAAAGCGAAGAACCCGATATAGCCGAGGTGATGCTGGATAGCATGTATCTAATACTAACACAAGAAGATACACCTACCTACATCCCCATCAACTATGAATCGATACTAAACCACTATATCAAAAGCAATAATCAAGACAAGGTCGAACAATACACAAGACTGATGTTTCAAGAGCAACGAGTCTTCAAGGAGAAGAGCCTAAACTTCAACCTTATAGAAAGCATCGTTGACCTAAAGACCGAGCAAAGAAGACAAGAATTAAAGATTACCCAACTTAAGCATACCAACCAACTCCTATGGCTTCTTATCGGCATGACCATAGCGGTTATTGCTATTGCATGCATCGTTGCATACATTTTCAACCAAAAGAAAAAACACGCCATGCAAATGAAAATGGCTCAAGAAAAGCTATCATCACTAACACAGCAGATAGACCGGTTGAACTCCGAAGAGGAGATGAGAGCACAAGAAATCAAAGAATTCTTGAAAAGCAAGGACAATCGCCAGGAATTAGAGACACTGACCCCCACCATACTACAAACAGACGGAGAAACTAAGTTCCGTCAATACTTCGAACTGCTGCACCCTCTATTTCTTCCTCGACTTCGCGAGAAAGTTCCCTCTATCACACATCGAGAAGAGCTTCTCTCCATGCTCATTGTCCTTAAACAAGACAATAAAAGAATCGCCGAACTACTGGCTATTGCACCACGTAGCGTCTTGATGCTTCGC
>CAJGDT010000187.1 GCA_904502265.1 uncultured Barnesiella sp.
CCATAGAGGCAAATGTGCCATGATTTGCTGTCAAATCGGTTACTTTTTCAGTGTCAATTTCAATGAGACGAGCACCTTGTTGAATCAATGCATCTTCGGCATTGAAGGCATTGGCGCAAGCATATTGGCCATTGTCCGACATACCGTTAATAATAGCCGAATCGTCAAAGATGAATTTTTGAATAATCGGCCCCTCTTGTGCCCATGCTGAGCAGATGCTCAACAATGCACACATGATAATGGAGAATGTTTTCTTCATAAAAAAATGTGATTATAAAAATTTGAATTTGTCTTCGATAAGTATATACACAATAATGTTAATTTCGGTACAAAATTACGAAACATTTGGCAATTACAACTTTCTTTCGCTGAGAAACTTTGGGCTTTTTGCAATAAGTAACAAATGTAGAATAATGTTTATTGTATGGATTGCTTCTTGCAAGGTAATGTAAAACATCAACAGAGTGTCAAAATACTATTTTATCATTTGTCTATATTGCTACATGTTGAAGAGTGATGTGTTGTTGTAGAGTGGTGTCTGATATGTGGTTGCCTAAAACAACAACGGATTGCATCGTTGATGCAATCCGTTGTTATATCGGTATAGTATATTTTCAAAATGACTTGAATCCCATTACCTTGCGCACCTCGTCGAGTGTGCGAGCTGCGCTTTCACGTGCACGCTCGGCTCCTTGGGCTACTACACGGCGCAGATACTCGTCGTTGCTACGAATGTCGAGGATGCGCTCGCGTATGGGGGTTGTGGTCTTGAGGATATCCTCGGCAAGTTGTTTCTTGAGGTCGCCATAACGGATTGAGCAGTTGTTGTATTGCTCGTCGAAGTAACTCACTACGTCGGGGGTAGATACAATCTTGAGGAGGGTGAAGAGGTTTTCAAGAGGTTCGCTCTTGGGTGAGTTGGGTGCTTGAGGGCCCTCGTCGGTAACGGCACGCATCACCTTCTTGCGCAATACTTTCTCTTCGTCGCACAAGTATATGCAGTTGCCCTCACTCTTACCCATTTTACCACTGCCGTCGAGGCCGGGTACTTTAATGCTGGCTTGACCAAAGTTGTAGCTGGTGGGCTCGGGGAAGAGTTCTACACCATATACCGAGTTGAAACGACGGGCAAAACGGCGTGTCATCTCCAAGTGTTGCTCTTGGTCTTTACCCACGGGTACTTTGGTTGCCTTGTGGATGAGGATGTCGGCTGCCATGAGTGTGGGGTAGGTGAGCAATCCGGCATTGACACGATTCTTTGATGAGTCGCTAATAATCTCTTTCTCAATAGCTTCTTCGCTATCATCGCTACGGCTGTCGAGGTGGAGTTGCTTGCGAGCTTTGTCCTTAAACGAGGCTGTACGCATCAACTCGCCT
The DNA here is from genome assembly GCA_904502265.1 of uncultured Barnesiella sp. Taxonomy (GTDB): domain Bacteria; phylum Bacteroidota; class Bacteroidia; order Bacteroidales; family Barnesiellaceae_A; genus Barnesiella_A. The sequence continues at coordinate 1,378 of CAJGDT010000187.1, forward strand.
ATACCTACGTGCATGTTCATCAGCAGATATAGTTGCGAAATCTCAGGTACATCGCTTTGTATGAAGATGGTCGATTTTTCGGGGTCGAGGCCGGCTGCTAAGTACTCGGCAAGGATGTTCTTGACATTCTCATGGAGCATGGCAGGGTCGGGGTGGGTGGTGAGTGCGTGTAGGTCGGCAATGAAGAAGTAGCAGTTGCTCTCCTCTTGCATCTTTACAAAATTGCGCAATGCACCGTAGTAGTTGCCTAAGTGCAGGTTGCCTGTCGAGCGAATACCGCTCACTACAATATCTTTCATATGATTTGTTCGTTGTTTATAATGTGAGTGCGAAGATAGCAAAAAGTTGATATATAACCAAACGACCTCGCTGTTGAGCACAAAAAAAGCAGGTGAGCCGGGAAGTGAAATAACGTTGCTCAGGGAGCATCTGGTAGAAGTAACTTCGCCGATAGCCTGCTTATATTGTTACGACCGGGTCGTATATGTCTTACTTTAATGTTGCAAAATTACACTTTATATTTCAAACATTGGGTATATTGGGTGGTGAAATTTTCATAATCCATAACTACATCGGCCTCATCGGGGCTGGCAACAAGTGTGCCTCGAGCCTCGGCATGCCACTGTAGGAGGGTGTACATGTCGAGTGCCGGTGTGTCGGTATATAGACGTATGAGGTCGAGCATGAGCGCGGTGTCGAGGTAGGCAACCGGTAGCGAATGGCTATCGATGTCGAGCACGATATATTCCATTGTTGTGATGTCAAGGATAACCATGTGTACGCCTTGTGCCTCGGACGAGAAACGGAAACTGTTGGCTGTTGTTTCGGGCATCCAGGTGGTATTGGCCTCGGGGTGTTCGCGCTCCATGTAGCCAAATGCGGCATCGACACTGTTCATGGGGCGACGCTCGAAGTTGTTGGCTGTCACTACAACATAGCGGAACTCCTTGCGAGCCTCTTCGAGTAGTACATCGATATATTCGGCACAGTCGCCCTTGCGATGACGTACATCGCCCGAGTGAACGGCACATTCGTTTTTAAGGCCTGTTGCCCAGGAGATTGTCTCAATCGCTTCGTCGCCTACGAAAGTGGCCGACAGGTCGAGGTCTTCGCGTCCGTCTTTGTCAATCCAATGGAGGTAGAATCGTACTACGCGAGCTTGAGGATTGTCTAAGGGTACTCGTGTGCCTCGCACAAGTGTCTTGAGGGCGGGGTTTAGTCCGCGCATCTGTATCGGTACGGGCACGGCTTTGAGTCGCTCGTCGATATATACCTTGCCAAGGGGCGATAGCTCGGCATAACGTCGCTTCAATTCCTGCTCAATGGGTGCTATAAGTTTGTTGCTCAATGTATTGTCGAATGCATCGTTGCCTTCGAGAAATATCGGCGTGCGCTTGTGCTTGAGTAGAATGGGGCGCACAACATCCTCCTCGCGACGACGAAGGAAGTGGTTGTATAACTCATATAGCACCTTGCTCGATGCTTTGGGTAGCGCTTGTGTATAGGCGTGTAGGATGGTGTCGACTTCGGTATCGCTCTCTGCCTCGCGCACGAGGTGGTCGATGCGACGGAGTAGTTCGCCTGGCCGTTGCGATAGTATGGATAGTCGCTCGTCGAGGGTGTGGGTGGCATCGACTTGTGCATACCAACTGCGGGCGTAGTTGCGCACCGCACACAGTGCCTCGGCACTGCGGGGATAACGGCGGGCATATTCGCCTACGTGCAGTATCTCGCCCAATCGTTTCCAACGCTCGGCATGCAAGGCCATCTCGGAGGCATCGCACGATGATTGTTCCAAGTAGGATAGAAGCATACGCCGTTCACTACGACTGAACTTCTTGAACCTGAATGCGCGAGCCGCTTTGTTCTCAAACTTGCGGTCTATGCCATTACAGTTGATGACGTAGTGTGTAGGTGGAACAGGGGGCAATGAAATATCGCCTCCCGATATATATACCGCCAGTCGCAGTACATCGGTGGCTGTAGCCAGTCGAATGGGCATACCTTCAGCGGCAAGCATACACATTGTCTCTTTGAAGGGTACTTGTTCGGGTAACAATTGCTCAACACCGGGATAGTTGCGAACAAACCACAACAGCGTGTCGCGACTCTGTTGCGTGTGGGCTTGGTTGCTTGCACATAGGGTGGTGAATAACGACTCAAACTCCTCTTGTGTTGCACATCGCAAC
>CAJGDT010000188.1 GCA_904502265.1 uncultured Barnesiella sp.
ATATAACTCTTCGATAAGTGCTTCGTAACTCTTCATAATCAATATATTATGTATCCGGCAATACCGGCCAGTATGATGACAAAAATGGGGTGTAGCTTGACGTAGTAGGTAAGAACAAAAGATACCACAGCGATAGCGATGCTATAGGTGGTGTCGGAGAAGTTCTCCTTGTTCATCAGTAGCAACGCAGCCGAGGCAATAAGTCCTACTGCTACAGGTCGCAGACCCTTGAATATACTCTTTATAATGGGGTTTTCTTTGTTTTTCAATATCAGGCGGCTCACTAACAGCACCAACAAGAATGACGGCAGGCACACAGCCAGTGTTGCAACAATTGAGCCCCATACACTACCCGTAACGGTGTAGCCAATGTATGTAGCGCTGTTGATGCCTATAGGGCCGGGGGTCATTTGCGATATGGCTACGATGTCGGTAAATTGAGCCTGTGTTAGCCATGGGGTGGTGCATCCCCAATGTACTACGTCGACCGTCTCATGCTGTATGAGCGAGAGCATGGCGTATCCTCCGCCAAAGCCAAACAGGCCTATCTTGAGGTAGGTGAGAAAGAGTGACAGATATACCATCATAGTTCGCCTCCTTTCTTGTTGCTATGCTTGCGTGTAACAACGTAGTAGAGATAGCCACCCAATGCACCCAGCATGATGCAGAATATGGGCGAAATACCTGCATAACATATAGCAAGTGCTACAACTAAGGGGATGATAACGGTGTAGCGATTGATGCGGGCACTCTTGGCTGTGGTGAGTACCGGAACAACAATCAGTGCCACAACGGCAGGACGAATACCCTTAAAAATACTTACCACTGTGGGATTGTTGTAGATGCGTGCAAAGAAAATGGCAATGAGCAGGATCATGATGAAAGAGGGTAGGATAGTGCCCAATGCCGCAGCCAAGCTACCCTTTAAGCCACGCATCTTGTTACCCACCAGTACTGCCACATTGACGGCCAATATACCCGGTAGCGATTGTGTGATAGCAAGTTGGTCGAGAAACTCTTCCCGACTAATCCATTTGTGCCTATCGACCACTTCTCGCTCGATGATAGGTATCATAGCCCATCCACCACCGAAGGTGAAAGCTCCAATCTTCAAAAATGTGGTGAAAAGTTGCAGATATAGGTTTTTCATAACGTCTTATCTCACAATCTGTGCGCAAAGGTAAGAAAATTTATATTACCTTTGCATCCAAATTTTCCGAGGATATAGTTTTATGTTTACAGCAAGCGCCAAGAAAAAAGAGAACATAGCCGAGTATCTGCTCTATATGTGGCAGATAGAGGATATAATACGAGCCTACAAGCTCGACCTTGAACGCATACGCACCGAGATTGTCGATGCTTATAAAGGCCTAAGCGACGAGCAACGTACCGCCTTGTATGAGTGGTACGAGAGCCTTATAGACATGATGCGTAGTGAGGGTGTAGCAGAGCACGGACACTTGCAGCTCAACACAAACGTTATCATCGACCTCACCGACTTGCACCTACGCCTCCTTAAGTCGCCACGCGAACCCTTCTATACTGCCGCGTTCTACAAGGCATTGCCCTATATTGTAGAGTTGCGTGCCAAGTCGCAAGGTGCACAAGTAGGCGAGATAGAGACCTGCTTTAATGCTCTATATGGCATATTGATGTTGCGTTTGCAACAACGCGAGGTGAGTGCCGACACCTTGAAGGCGATGAAGGATATCACAGCCTTCATCACAACACTGGCCGAGAAATACCGCCTTGATAAAGCGGGCGAATTGGAATTGTAATAACACATCTATTTACGACATATACTAATTATGAGTACACTTACCGACGAAATTGCAAAGAGACGTACGTTTGCTATTATCAGTCACCCCGATGCCGGTAAAACCACGCTCACCGAGAAGTTGTTGCTTTTTGGTGGTGCTATCCACATTGCCGGTGCCGTAAAGTCCAATAAGATAAAGAAAACCGCCACCAGCGACTGGATGGAGATAGAGAAGCAACGTGGTATATCGGTTGCTACATCGGTCATGGGATTTAACTATGGCGATTACAAGATAAACATCCTCGATACCCCCGGTCACCAAGATTTTGCTGAGGATACATACCGTACACTCACTGCTGTTGACAGTGTTATTATCGTAGTCGACGTAGCCAAGGGTGTGGAGCAACAGACACGCAAGCTCATGGAGGTGTGTCGCATGCGCAATACTCCCGTGATAGTCTTTGTCAACAAGCTCGACCGCGAGGGTCGCGATGCCTTCGATATCCTCGACGAGTTGGAGAGTGAGTTGAAGATATCGGTACGCCCGCTTTCGTGGCCCATAGGTATAGGTGAGACATTCAAGGGTGTATATAATATGTACGAGAAGAATCTCAACCTCTTTACCCCCAATAAGCAAGTCGTAACAGAACGCATCGAGTTGAGCGACGTAAACAGCAGTGAACTTGATGGTTATATAGGCGCTCGTGAGGCCGATAAGTTGCGCACCGACTTGGAGTTGCTCGATGGTGTATATCCCGAGTTTGAGGTTGAAGACTATCTGTCGGGACAATTAGCACCTGTATTCTTTGGCTCGGCACTCAATATGTTTGGTGTAAAAGAGTTGCTCGATTGTTTTGTAAAGATCGCTCCCACTCCTAAGTCTATTCAAGCGTTGGAGCGTGAAGTAAAACCCGAGGAAGAGAAATTTACCGGATTTGTATTCAAGATACACGCCAACATGGACCCCAACCACCGCAGCTGTATTGCCTTTGTGAAGATATGTTCGGGTAAGTTTGAGCGTAATGCCAACTACAAGCATGTGCGTAGTGGCAAGATGATGCGTTTCAGCAGTCCCACAGCCTTCATGGCACAGAAGAAATCGGTAGTCGACGATGCCTTCCCCGGTGATATTGTGGGTTTGCCCGATACCGGCAGTTTCAAAATTGGCGATACACTTACCGAAGGCGAAGAGCTACACTTCAAGGGCTTGCCCTCATTCTCGCCCGAGATGTTTAAGTACATTGAGAATAACGATCCCATGAAAGCCAAGCAATTGCAAAAGGGTATCGATCAACTCATGGACGAGGGTGTGGCACAATTGTTTACCAACCAATTCAATGGTCGCAAGATAATAGGTACAGTAGGTCAGTTGCAATTTGAGGTAATCGAGTACCGCCTCTTGCACGAGTATGGCGCACAATGCCGTTGGGAGCCGTTGAGCATGTATAAGGCTTGCTGGATAGAGAGTGACGATGCCGAAGCACTTGAAAACTTCAAGCGTCGCAAAGCTCAATATATGTGTGTAGATAAGGATGGACGCGATGTCTTTATGGCCGACAGCGGATATGTGCTACAAATGGCACAAACCGACTTCCCCAAAATCCGATTCCACTTCACCAGTGAGTTCTAAATCAACAACCATATACAAACAATGAGCAGCTCCAGAACGAGCTGCTCTTTGTTATTTAAAACTCTGCCGGGCACTCTATCTTGATAGAGTTGCCGGTGGTGGGGTG
>CAJGDT010000189.1 GCA_904502265.1 uncultured Barnesiella sp.
AACGTAACAAAGGATGGCTCTACAATGAAAAACAACATCAGGGAACGCACCGACTTCCTCGCGAAACAGTGGGGAGACGCTGAAAAAGAGCCTTCTGAAACAAGCTACACCGTATATTTTGACCCTGCCGGTACAAATTGGAAGAAAATATATGTATATAGCTGGGAGTACGTAAACAACACTGTCAATCAACTACTTGGAGAATGGCCGGGAAGTCGCACCCAATCTACAGTAGAAATCAATGGCACAAAATACTACACTATAACTATTGATCCCGGGTATACACTGTTTGAGCCGATGATTATCTTCAACGATGGCAATAGTGGTGTGGGCGAGCACCAAACCGAAGATCTAAGGCTATACAATCACGGCATGTATAATATCAATGGCTTAATTGGCACTCACACAGGTGTATATACCACCACCCACAACAATGGATTGAAAGTGGAAAATCGTACAATATACTGCGATGGTGAGATAACCATTTACAATCTGCAAGGTATAGCCATAGCCCACGGTAAAAACCACATCACTGCACCAAAAGCCGGCATATACATAGTCGTGTGCAACAATTCAGCGACCAAACTTAGTGTGCGATAAGCCACAAACGTCCTATATAATAAAGGAAGAAATAACACTATTACAGACAGATAACACAAAAAAGTAGGCCAAACCTTTGCAGTTATAAAAGAAATGCTTACCTTTGTGCGCTCAAAATATTATATAACAACTAAAAACTCAAGGAAATGTATTTAACCACTGAGAAAAAACAGGAGATCTTTGAGAAGTACGGAAAGTCTAACACTGATACTGGCTCACCCGAAGCACAGATTGCATTGTTTTCATACCGTATATCTCATTTGACTGAGCACCTCAAGTCAAATCACAAAGATTATACCACTCAACGCGCTCTTAAAATGTTGGTAGGTAAACGTCGTCGTTTGTTGGATTATCTTATCCGCACTGACATCAACCGCTACCGTGCCATCATCGCTCAAAAAGAGCTTGGTATCCGTAAATAAGATACCAACGGTAAAGGTAAAAAAGCAGCGGCCCATACACATGAGTCGCTGCTTTCTTTTAACCCCGCATCAAGCCACATAGGACTTATACTTCGCATAGTATCGGTGACCGAGGGCTACTATTGTCGCTGCATTATTACAATCTTACATTATCTATATACACAATCAGCAAATCTAAGACAATACAAACCCGTCAATCACCGATACATTTAAATAGAACGCCCGTGCCATAAAGTCTGCACGGGCGTTCTATTTATTTATTATAAACCTCTTTTCTAATATTTTCCTGCGAGTATCAGCAACGACTCATTGCCCATATTGCACAACAAATCAAGTATCGACAACTCCGGCACAAAACCATGACGCTCGGCAAACACCTGATAATACTCCTTGGATGTATACGGCTCTAACAACGCCATATCAGGATGCTTTGGATGAATAGCCTCTCGCAAATCGGTTACTATATCGGGAGTGGCCGATAGGTATGAGTCACTACGCAATACATCGAGCCTTATGCCCAACCAATTGCACACGCAATCTATCTGCGCACAATTATAGTCAATCAGGTAATCGTAGCGTTGATCATAGAAGTGGTTAATATCATCGGCATAATACTCATAGAAAGGCGACGAGCCATAAGCCGACGCAATAGCCGAGCGGTGCAGATGACGCCAATTGCCATGATCGCTTATGCGTATGTCGCGCATAAGCATACGAGGCGCCGGTTTCTCGATAGGTACAGTGAGCACTTGCTCGCCTTGTGCACCTATGATGGTACATCTATTGCGATAGGTCTGCTTCATGTAGACATCATGTTGCTCTATCACTGCTCCGCCATGCCGATACATCGCTGTATAATAAGACACCGGAGCCCAATATGCACTTCCCAAATATAATTTGTTCATAACTTACAATGTTGAAAGAAACGCTCTACACGCCATGAGTCAAACCCTCGTCGTTGAGCATCAATCGAGAATACAATCATTCCACAACGACCTATAACGTGATTGTGAGGCAATACACCAAAGTGTCGCGAGTCGGTCGACGCAGTTCGGTTATCGCACAACACCCAATAGTAAGGTTGGGTAAATTGGTAGGTTGTTATTTTATTGCCATCACGGTACAATTCATCACCTCGCAACTCTACCTTACAAGGCTCATAACGATTGATAATATCGGCATAAAAGGCAGCATTTGTTGCAGTAACAACAGCATCACTGCCATAGGGTGGTAGCTCTATACGATAATTGTCTTGTGGCAACGTTACAAATTGAGGCAGTTGCAATGATGGCAATATTGTTGTAAGTCGATTATATCCATAACGGTCAATATAGAATAGCGACTGCTCGCCAACCGATTGCCGAGGCAATGATTCACCCCATAGAGTATCCATTGCCGCCTCAACCACATTCAGCAAGGTATCGGGCACAAGATATGCTTCAGTAATTAGCAAACTTTGCTCTATTGGCTCATCGTTGATATATAGCATATCGCCTTGCACCTCTATAATATCACCAGGCACACCTACGCAACGAGCCACAACGGTGGGAAAATCGGCAATAGGCTTAGCCTCGCCGGTAGGATAGTTATATGCTATTACATCATTATGCTCTACCACATCTATCCATAAATACTTGCAAGGAAGCGGGGTACCGGGCCATCGAGCAGGGAGTTCTGTACCGGGTATTGTATCGACAAAAGGCATCGATATATAAGATTGTGGCAGTCGCACACCATAGTGCCACTTCTCGACCATTATTCTATCGCCGGGCAATAGCGTATTCTCCATTTGCTGTGGAGCAACCGTGTACATCTCTACCACAAATATACGGCACAACACGGCAAGTAGCAGAGCCACTACGACTACTACTATACTCCCTATAATTGTCGAGCCACGGTGTGACATAACAGTATCAATCTACCAACGAATCGGCACTACGCATGAAGCGGTTCCAACGGAATTTGCCATTGAACCAGCCTTTGTCTTTATCCAACGAAATAAGCACCAATACGGGTTTGCCTATGACATGATCTTCAGGAACAAATCCCCAATAGCGCGAATCGGCCGAGTTGTCACGATTGTCGCCCAGCATCATGTAGTAGTCCATCTTGAAGATATATTCGGTAGCGGGTTCATCGTTGATATAGATAACACCGTTACGCATCTCTACTTTGTTACCCTCATAGGTGCGTATGGCACGCTCATAGAGGGTGTAATTTTCGGCTGTGAGCTGTAGAGTTTCGCCTTTGGCAGGTATCCACAGGGGACCAAAGTCGGCACGTGTCCAGTGGTGAATACCATCCATAGGGAACACCTCGCCCCCCATCGCACCGGGTTCTGCCACTACTTGCTCTACAAAACTTGAGGCTTTAACCTTGGCAAGAGCCTCCTCGGTGAGAGGGAAGTGATAAACAGGATTGTAACCACCTGCATCGTTGG
>CAJGDT010000190.1 GCA_904502265.1 uncultured Barnesiella sp.
TACGGCATGGACTATAACCTTTGCTGTAATGGCAGTGGTATTCATTGCTCTGTTTCTATATCACCGTATTATCTTGCCACGGCCCAACAGCGACCATGCTACAAGCGACGACACCTCGGCTAAGGCCATCATGAAAGGGTTTATCAACACATTTACTACTTTTTTCAAGAAACCCTATGCCATCAGTTCTATCATCTTCATGTTACTCTATCGCCTACCCGAAGCACTGCTTGTAAAGATGACAAGTCCATTCTTACTCGACTCGGTCGAAGAGGGAGGTATGGGAATGAGTACCCTACAAGTGGGCATGGCTACCGGCACAGTGGGTGTAATAGGACTCACTATTGGTGGTATCCTGGGTGGTGTGTGCGCATCGCACGGAGGACTCAAGAGGTGGTTGTGGCCCATGGTAGCAGCCATTAGCCTACCCAATATAGTATATGTGATAATGGCCTACACCCATCCTGCGTTGTGGGTGGTTAACGCACTTATTTTCGTTGAGCAGTTTGGCTACGGATTTGGGTTTACTGCCTATATGCTCTTCCTCATACACTACGCCGAGGGTGAAAGTACAACAGCACACTATGCACTATGTACAGCATTCATGGCCATGGGTATGATGATACCCGGCATGGCGGCCGGATGGTTGCAAGAAATGCTTGGTTACGAACACTTCTTTATACTCATCTGCATCCTATGTCTTGTTACCGTAGGTGTATGTTGCTTTATAAAACTTGACAAACCCGCTAAAACAATCAATCATGAATAGAATACATCGCTACATACTGTTGGTATTATGCCTTACATTTGTCGCAACCGTCATGGCTGCGCCCAAGGTAAAAACCGGCATTGAGGTGCTTATTGAACAAGATTTTGCACCACTTGCAGGCAAGCGTGTAGGACTTATCACCAATCCCACCGGTGTCGACAGCCAATTGCGCTCGACAATAGACATCCTGCACGAAGCAGAAAACGTAAACCTCGTTGCTCTATATGCACCCGAGCATGGCGTACGAGGAAACATCTATGCCGGCGACAAGGTAAACAGCTCGACCGACAGCAAAACAGGCATCCCCGTACACTCGCTATATGGCAAGACTCGCAAGCCCACTGCCGAGATGTTGCGTGGCATTGATGTACTTGTCTATGACATACAAGATATAGGTTGTCGTTCTTATACATTCATCAGTACCATGGGACTGGCCATGCAAGCGGCAGCCGAGAATGGCACAGAGTTTATGGTGCTCGACCGCCCCAATCCATTGGGAGGATACCGCGTAGAAGGTTGTCCTGTTGAAGATGGTTTTACTTCATTTGTCAGCCAATATCCCATACCTTACATCTATGGACTCACTTGTGGCGAGTTGGCACAACTACTCAACGGCGAGAAGATGATAGGCAACAAGCCTTGCAACCTCACCGTTATAGCCATGAAGGGTTGGAGCCGTGACATGGACTTTGACAAAACAGGTCTTCCCTGGGTACTCCCCTCGCCTCACATACCCGAGCCTATCTCGGCCTACTACTACCCACTATCGGGCATAGCCGGTGAGTTGGGTACTATATCCATAGGTGTGGGTTACACAATGCCCTTCCAACTCTTTGCAGCCGAGTGGATCGATGCCGAAAAACTCTCGCAACGCCTCAATGCGCTCAACCTGCCGGGCCTTGCATTCCGTCCCATCCATTTCACCCCCTTCTACAGCACAGGCAAGGGTACAAGACTGCAAGGCGTGCAGGTACACATTACCAATCGCGACAAAGCTACGTTGTCGGAGGTTCAATTCTATGTTATACAAGAATTGGCATCACTCTATCCACAGCACAAACTCTTTGATAAGGCCGAGCAATCGCGCCTCAATATGGTGGACAAGGTGTGTGGCACATCACAAATACGCCAACTCTTCACTAAACGCTATCGCTGGGAGGATGCTCGCGACTACTGGAACAAAGGCGTAGGTGCATTCAAACAACTATCACGACAATACTATTTATACCCATGATACTACTCATAGCCGACAGTGGCTCGACAACGACCGATTGGGCAGTGGTGAGCAACACTGCTACCCTACACATCAAGACACCGGGTATCAATCCTATTCATCAGGATGACACTACCATTGAGTGTACCATTACTCAGGCTCTGTGCCCTCAGATGGATGATATCTCACCCACTCACATATATTTTTATGGAGCCGGATGTGTAGGTGGCGAGACCAACATGCGATTGAATGATATATTGCATCGTCACTTTCCCAATGCACATATAGAGGTAGAGAGCGACCTATTGGGTGCTGCTCGCAGCCTATGTGGCCACAACCAAGGCATAGCTGCCATATTGGGCACTGGGGCAAACTCGTGTTTCTACGACGGTAGTGATATCGTAGCCAACATACCCCCACTGGGTTATATATTGGGCGACGAAGGTAGTGGAGCATCGTTGGGAAAGGCTTTTCTACGTGCACTATTGCGCAACGAGTTGGGCAAAGAGTTGCTTGATGAATTCTATACCACCGTCGACACCGATTACCGCAAACTTATCACTCGCATATATCGCGAACCTGCAGCCAACCGCTTCTTGGCCTCACTATCGCCCTTCATAGCATCGCACCTCGATAATGAAGCCGTGCGCTCGATTGTTGCCGACACATTTGCCTCATTTATCGACAACCACATCAAGCGATACGATTACAACAATAGCCCCCTACACCTCACCGGATCGGTGGCTTATTACTACCGACACATCATTGCCGAAGTAGCACTGCACCGAGGCATTGAAATAGGTACGATAACACGCAGCCCCATAAAGGGTCTTATTACATATCACACAAACAAACCATAGATTATGCAAGCAGCACTATACCTCATACCCGTAACACTGGGTGATACCGAGATAGACCGCGTACTCCCCAATCACAACCGCACTATTATTGCCGGTATCAGCCATTATGTAGTCGAAAACATCCGTTCGGCACGACGCTTCCTTCGTCGTTCCAATCCCGACATAGTCATTGATGACCTCACATTCTACACGCTCGACGAGCACACCCGCCCCGAGGAGATTGCATCATTCCTCGCCCCCTTGCGCGAGGGCAAACCCATGGGCGTTATCTCGGAAGCCGGATGCCCGGCTATTGCCGACCCCGGAGCCGACCTTGTAGCCATAGCTCAACGTGAGAACTTACCCGTCGTTCCCCTTGTAGGTCCTTCATCGATACTCATGTCGCTCATGGCAAGCGGATTTAATGGCCAAAGCTTTGCCTTCAACGGCTATCTACCTGTAGAACCCGTCGAGCGCACTCGCAAAATAAAACAACTGGAGCAACGTGCCTATAGCGAAGACCAGACCCAAATTTTCATTGAGACCCCCTATCGCAACCATAAGATGATAGAAGAGCTTGTAAAAACCTGTCGTCCAACGACACGCTTGTGTGTGGCATGCGATATCAGTTGTGAAA
>CAJGDT010000191.1 GCA_904502265.1 uncultured Barnesiella sp.
AAGTAGAAGCCCAAAGAAGCGAAGATTACAATCCACAAAGCGAGGAATGTAGGACGGTTGAGCAAGCCCCAACCATAAGCGAGGTCGGCTACCGAGAGGAACTTCAATGACAAAGCAAGCTCGATGAAACCAAGCACAACCTTGATGCTGTTCATCCAACCACCTGAACGGGGAGCAGACTTGAGCATTGAGGGGAAGAGTGCGAAGAGTGTGAAAGGCAATGCCAAAGCAACAGCAAAACCAAACATACCCATAGTAGGAGCGATGATTGAACCTGTAGTAGAGATCTCTACCAACAAGAAACCGATGATAGGACCTGTACAAGAGAACGATACGAGAGCCAAAGTAAAGGCCATGAAGAAGATGCTCAACAAACCTGTTGTCTTCTCAGCCTTGCTATCGATAGCGTTGCTCCAAGAAGCGGGAAGTGTAATCTCGAATGCACCGAAGAATGAAGCTGCAAAGATAACCAACATCAAGAAGAAGATAATGTTAAATACAGCATTGGTTGAGAGAGCATTCAAGGCACTTGCACCGAAAATAAGCGTAACAAGGAGACCCAAAGTTACGTAGATAACGATAATAAAGATACCATAAGTGATAGCATCACGAATACCTTGCGAACGGTCTTTTGAACGTTTCAAGAAGAAGCTCACTGTCATGGGGATGATAGGCCATACACAGGGAGTGAACAAAGCTACCAAACCACCTACGAAACCTGCGATGAAGATAGCGAGCAATGACTTGCTTGCACCTGCATCCTCAGCAGCTTGATTGCCTGCCTCGTTCAATTGCTCGATAACGGGAGTCCACAAAGGATTAGCAACTGCTACTTCCTCTACCTCGGCCTCTTCGGCTACTGCTACAGCACCCTTAGAGTAGCTGAAAGGTGACTCAACGGGCATACAAGCACCATCGGTACAAGATTGACCTTCCAAAAGACCCTCGAAACGGTAGTTCTCAGGATCGGCAATTTTGAGACGTTGTACGAATGAACCGGCATTTGAGAAATAGTTAACGTTCATTTCGAACATGCTATCATACTCAGTGTGTACTTCACCAACACTTTGCAATTCGCCATCAAGTTCTACACCTTCCATTACATCAACACGCAATGCAGCAGGCATGGGACCATCGGCAGGAACATCAGTGGTATACAAGTGCCAACCCTCTTCGATAGTAGCATTGAACACCAATTCGGCCTCGTTTTCCGAAACCATTTTCAACTCTTGAGTCCATTTAACGGGCTCAAGCATTTGCGCAAAAGCAACGTTGCAGCAAGCCAACAACGCAGCCAAGCATAGCACAGTTTTTCTGATTTGAGTTTTCATATTTCTATTTAGTTATGTGTCTCATTTAACGCATGCAGAGACGCACCTATTTTACGTGCGTCTCTAACATGCTTGTGTTATTTATAAGCTACTCTTTTAGAGTTTTTTACAATACCACTTTGTGAGTTTTGGCAACACCGTCACAAACGACATTAACCAAGTATACACCACGACCGGCAACACGGCAATCAACTACCGACTTACCCGATACATAACGGGGGGCAGCTGCATATACCAAACGACCATCGGTAGTATACACATTCACTTCTACTTGTGCATCGGCATTAACCTCTACACGTACACCACCTTCAGTTGCATAAGCACGAGTAGCAGCATCATTAACAACGGCATCTACCGATGTCGGGTCAGATATTGTATTGCACTTGGCAGCATTCAATACTACACCTGTCTCAAAGTCGAGAAGAAGTACAATAAACTCACAGTTCTCGATATTGAATACATTGGCAGGAACAGAAGTTGTAGCCCAGTGCTTGTAAGTAACACCCTTCTCAATTTGAGTAGGAACACTTCCGGCAATACCTTCACCAAGTTCTCCGGTAATTACGTAACGCACAACATCATCATAATACATTTCTGCTGCAGGAACGGGATTGCTTTTACCCTCATAGCCACCCATTTGACCATATTGACCACCGGCAAAGTAGTTCGATTGATCATAGAGTGAATTATCGGGTTGATGTACATCATCCTCTACAATTATATACTCAAGACGAGTTGCTAAATATCGAGCATTGAGAGCAAAAGTAGTGTTTGTTGTAAGCAATATTTCGCTCTTAGTATCATCCTTCCACTCTGCTGTGATAGCCAAGTCGGCCAATGCAGGTACATTTATATAATCATTATACAAAGTAGGGAAATCTGAAGGATCACATCCGGTTGTAGCATTATCACGTTGTACACGACCCATAGGAGCACTTCCACCCCAATCCAAATAATGAGAGTAATCATAGTACTGCATGATATCGTTGATGTGCGATGCTATACCAATGTAAGTATCGGGATATTGCTCATCCATTTGCTCCATGAATACGTGACCACGGGGGCAATATCCACACCAAGTACCGGTTTGCTCCTCACATACCACGCGTTTAGTAGGTTGGTATGCTTGAGTGATAATTTCACCATCGGCTGTTACAGTTTCAGTACCATTAACAAGTACCGATACCTCAAAGTATTGACCCTCACCAGCAGTAGGAGCAGGAAGTATCTCATCAAATTGGAATACATATGCAGCACCTGCTTCGAGAGTCAAACCATCCTCAGCATAGTTTGTTGAGAAATCACCACAAGTAAGTGTAGCGTCGATAGATGTTACAGCATCACCGTAGCCCGCAGTAAGTTCAACAGCAATACGTTGACCTACCGAAGCATTCTCTTGCAAGCGTGTATATTTAGCCTTTACTGTTGCAATAGGCATTACACCCACAAAGAAGTCGTCAACTACGAGCATGTCTTTACCACGGCTCTTGTTTACGATTGCAATATGGATTGTTTGTCCTGCATAGGCCGACAAGTCAACACCACATACACCATCAGTAATCAATTCATCAGCGAGCAATACTGTTGTAAAGTCTTCAACAGCCACACCTGTTGTAGAGAGCAACACATCAATAGTAGCAACACGTTGAGTATTGCTGTAAGCTACTGTATATGCCTTGAATGACAATGTATTACCTTCACTCAAAGTAACGGCAGGAGTAATGAGCCAGTCTTTAGCAGTAGCTGTAGCTTTCTTGTGCGACGAGTTACTCATCGCAACATACTCCTTCTCATATGTACCGAAGATCCACGATGCTCCATCGGGAGAAAAGCCATATTTCTGAGCCGATACCGAAGGCACCTCACCATCTTCGTCATAACAGGTAAATCCCTCTCCACCTTGACTAAAGTCACACGACCAAGGCGTATTTACAGCCAAAGCAGCACCTATAGCGCAGAAAGAGAATACCGACGATAAAATTATTTTCTTCATAAAAGATTATTATTAGCGAACTACGATCTTTTGAGACTTCACATTGCGACCGTTCTCAACCAAGGTATATACATATACACCTTTAGAAAGACGCTCAAGTGCTACCTCAC
>CAJGDT010000192.1 GCA_904502265.1 uncultured Barnesiella sp.
GGCGATAAAGAGGTGACGCACGTAGGCCTTGGTATAGGCGTGGTCGACATACGAAGTACCCTCCTCGTCGAGGGGTGAGAAGTCGTCGGCCCACTTTTTGTTGCGCATGTTCATGATACCACGCGAGGTGAATATCATACCGTTACGACCGTTGCGGGTAGGCATTACACAGTCGAACATATCCACACCGCGATCGATACCTTCAAGAATGTTGGCAGGAGTTCCCACACCCATCAAGTAACGAGGCTTGTCGGTGGGAAGTATGTCGTTGACAACCTCTATCATTTCGTACATCTTTTCGGTTGGTTCACCTACAGCAAGTCCGCCGATGGCATTACCTTCTGCTCCCAAGTCGGCGACAAACTTGGCAGCCTCACGACGCAACTCGGGGTAAATACAACCCTGAACAATGGGGAAGTAGGCTTGCTTGTAGCCGTAGAGGCCTTCGGTTTCGTTGTATCGTTTCCAACCACGCATGAGCCAACGTTGGGTCAATGCGAGCGACTTCTTGGCATAGTTGTAGTCGGCATCGCCGGGTGTACACTCGTCGAGCGCCATCATGATGTCGGCACCGATGATGCGTTGAGTATCGACATTGTTCTCGGGTGTAAAGAGGTGCTTCGAGCCATCGATGTGCGAGCGGAAGTGTGCACCTTCTTCGGTGAGCTTGCGAATGTCCGACAGAGAAAATACCTGAAAGCCACCGCTATCGGTGAGGATAGGACGCTCCCAACCGTTGAACTTGTGCAGACCACCGGCACGTTGCAGTATCTCCAATCCGGGACGGAGGTAGAGGTGATAGGTGTTGCCCAAGATGATTTGGGCCTTGATATCATCGCGCACCTCACGCATGTGTACTGCTTTTACCGCACCCACAGTACCTACGGGCATAAATATGGGAGTCATTATCTCGCCGTGGTCGGTCTTTATAATGCCGGCACGAGCATTGGTTCCCTCGGCTGTATATTGTAGTGTAAAATCCATGTTATTACCTATATATTTTAAACTACAAAGTTACAATTTTTTATGCGAATTAGGGGTTTTATATTGCATAAAAAAGGCTGTGTCATGATTTTTTTTTCTGACACAGCCTCTGATATTTATGAATGAGTGAGTTTAGAACTCAAATCCGAAGGACAGTCCGGTAGTGAAATTGCTAAAAGTGCCCAATGTGAGGGTTGTTATAGCCGATAAGTTGATAGCACAATGTTGTGAATAGGGAATGCGCATACCTACTCGTACACCCGAATATACACCAAATCCCGATACGAGTTCGCTGTAAAGCACATCGTTCACTTCATCATAGCGGGGCCTGTATCCCGAGCCGTACTCTGTACCCAATCGTGCACCATAGGTGAATTGTACTTGACGTCGGCCTACATTGCCGCGAAATTCGGCAAACACGGGTATTGATATGTGGCTATCGGCAGCGTATCCAATATTGATTCCTACACCACCACCCAAGAATACATTGTGGTTGAATTGATAACCATGTGTAGTCGAGAGGTTGAATGAGAGCACATTTTGAGCCGAAATAGCGAGTGGTGAAAATTCTGCAAAACCACGGTAGCCTTTGGGTGCCGAGAACCTGGTTTCGACAACGAAGTCTTTGTCTTTCGTTACTCGATGTATCTCGTCGTTTGTGAAGGCATATTGGTTGCCATCCTGGGTTTGTACTATAACCTTTTGGTCGAGTGTGATTTCGGTGAGGCGACCTTTGATGATGCTGCCGTTGTTAAGATAGACGATATCTTGTGCGGTAGCAATGCCTATGCAGCATGCTACGGCTATAATTGATGCAAAAAATCTTTTCATGATGGTAGGTGTTAAGTGTGTTAGAATTCAAAGCCAAAGTTGAGTCCGAAGTTAATCGTGGGGAAGCCACCGTAAAGGAGCTCCAATTGAGGCTTGATAGTCATTGCATATTGAGGCGTGAAGCCCAATCGCAAACCGAGGTTGAGGTTGAAATAGAGTCCGCCTGTTCCTTCGTTTATTTCAGTAATGGTCGGGTCGGCAGGGTTGGTGTATTCATGCTTGGTGTAAAGCATAGTACCGACACGTGCTCCGTAAGTAAATTGAGCCTTTTTCTCACCGACGTTGCTTTGGATAGCGATATAAAGGGGTACATCAGTCTCACCCGATTGGCCAAGGTAGGTGTAGAATCCGATACCTCCACCTAAGAACAGGTTGTGATTGAATTGATAACCATGGGTTGTGCTCAAGTTGAGAGTCGGACCACTTGTTGAGAGGGTGAATGGAGCAAGTTCGACCATACCGCGGTAGCCACGACGAGCCATGTGCTTGCTTGTTACCGAGGTGTCGGTCGCCGAGGTTGTTTCGATGCTCTTTACTTCATCGGTATTGTAAACAAACAAACTACCATCGGCAGTTTGTATTGAAACTTTTTTGCCTGGGATGTATTCTGCCAATTCGCCTTTGATAATACTGCCATTGTTGAGGTAGACGGTTGTTACCCTTTGCGCCGAGGCGATGCCTATGCTACATATAGCTATAAGCATGAATGTAATGATTCTTTTCATGATGTGTTGTGTGTTTAGTTGGTATTAAGAATATTTCAATGGCAAGTATAAAAATAAAATTGGTTAAAAACAACAATTTAATTGCTAAATTGCTGATTTTAACCAATTTTGTATTTATAGTGGGTGATTTTAACCTTTGAGGGTTAAAAGCGCACTCAAACTCTTTTTCCTGATGATGCGTGTTTTGTGTGATTAGAATTCAACCCCCAATCCTACACCCAGGTTGAAGTTGATAGGCTCGCCTACATAAACTTCGGCTTGAGGTGTGATGTTGATAGCAAATTGTTCGGAAATAGGGATGCGACAACCTATATATCCATTGAGGTATACAGAACCGTCGATCGATCTTGAGTCTGCTATGTAGCGATCTTTGTAGTCGTCGTTGATGAAAGCATATCCCAATCGGCCACCCCAAGTGAACTGGAAGAAACCTCTACCTACGTTGTTCTTGCATTCGAGATATATAGGTACTGCCAATCCGCTATCGCTCCAGGTGTAGAGTATACCAATACCACCACCCAAGAAGATGTTGTGGTCAAATTGGTATCCGTGAGTGGTGTATAGCCCCAAAGAATAGCCGTAGGAAGTAAATGCAACGGGGTCAACTGTGGCAAATCCTCGGTAGCCCTTCTTGGCCAGGTTCTTCTTGGGGTATAGGTCGTAGTATGAAGAGAGCAAGAGATACTCGCCATCGCCGTTCTCGCGGTCGGTGTCGATGTTCAATATATCCATGGTGCTGAATACAAGTGTATTGCCATCTTCAGTAATAATGCTGATGTTACCACCCGGCACGAATTCGGAAATCTTGCCTTTGACAACAGTGCCGTCTTTGAATTTTACAACTTCGCGAGCGTTGCCAATAATGGCAAAACATAATATTAATATTGCTA
>CAJGDT010000193.1 GCA_904502265.1 uncultured Barnesiella sp.
GGAACGCCATCACGAATAAGTGTACCGGTTACGGGATTGATTTTAATCTCGGTCGTATCGGGCACTTGTTTAATACATACTACGATTTTCATATATCTGTTCCTCCCTCTTATTTATACAAGTTAGCGGCAATCACCATGCGTTGTACCTCTGATGTGCCTTCGTAAATTTCAGTAATCTTAGCGTCACGCATCATTCTCTCAACGGGATATTCGCGAGTGTAGCCATAACCACCGTGGAATTGTACAGCCTTGGTAGTTACCTCCATTGCAGTCTCGGCAGCAAACAATTTTGCCATAGCTGCATCGGGAGAGTAGGGCACGCCACTATCTTTCTTGAACGCTGCCGAACGAACGAGCAAACGAGCTGCCTCAACTTTAGTCTTGAGGTCGGCCATTTGGAATTGTGTGTTTTGGAATTGACCGATAGCCTTACCAAATTGCTTGCGCTCTTTGGTGTACTTAACAGTCTCGTCCAAAGCAGCTTGAGCGATACCAAGTGCTTGAGCAGCGATACCGATACGACCACCGTCGAGGGTCTTCATAGCGATGGGGAAACCACCACCGATCTTGCCCAAGAGGTTGCCTTTGGGTATGCGGCAGTTGTTAAAGATAAGCTCGGCAGTAGCTGAACCGCGGATACCCATCTTCAACTCTTTCTTACCAATCTCAAATCCGGGAGTGCCGGCCTCTACGATGAAGGCCGAGATACCTTTAGTCTTCAATGACTTGTCGGTCATTGCAATAACGATATATACGTGTGCGGGACCTGCGTTGGTGATAAAGATTTTGTTACCATTGAGCACCCACTCCTCACCGTCAAGAACGGCAGTTGTTTGTTGACCTGCAGCGTCAGTACCGGCGTTGGGCTCGGTAAGACCAAATGCACCAATCCACTCACCCGAAGCAAGTTTGGGAAGGTATTTCATCTTTTGCTCTTCAGTACCATGTTCCATGATAGGAGCAACGCAAAGTGAAGTGTGAGCCGATACAACTACACCAGTAGTAGCACAAGCTCTTGAGAGCTCTTCTACTGCGATTGAGTACATGAGGTTGTCGCCACCTGCACCACCGTATTGTGTGGGAACAGGAATACCGAAAATGCCCAGTTCGGCCATTTTCTTCACTGTTTCAGCGGGGAATCTCTCTTGCTCGTCAATCTCAGCTGCAAGGGGTTTTACCTCTTTCTCGGCAAACTCACGAATCATTTGCCTAAACAGTTCTTGTGTTTTTGTTAGATTAAAATTCATGATCTATTGTGTTATACTATTAGTACTTATAAAATCCTTCTCCAGTTTTTCTACCCAACAAGTTGGCTCTAACCATCTTACGGAGTAGGGGGTGGGGACGATACTTGTCGTCGCCATACTCTTGGTGCAATACTTCCATGATAGCCAAGCACACGTCGAGACCAATCAAGTCGCCCAATGCCAGGGGACCCATGGGGTGGTTGGCACCAAGTTTCATTGCTTCGTCAATTTCATCGCGAGTAGCCACGCCATCGGCCAAGATACCGATACCCTCGTTTACAAGAGGTATAAGGATGCGGTTTACTACGAAACCGGGAGCTTCGTTAACCATTACGGGCACTTTGCCAATTGACTTGGCGAGGTCCGAAATCATGGTGCATACTTCGTCAGAGGTCTTTTGACCTTTGATGAGCTCAACCAATTTCATAACGGGTGCGGGGTTGAAGAAGTGCATACCGATTACTTTGTCGGGACGACCTGTAGCGGCAGCAATCTCTGTGATAGAGAGTGACGATGTGTTTGAAGCGAGTACAGCCTCGGGCTTGCATATCTCGTCAAGCATTTTGAAAAGCTCTTTTTTCAACTCCATAGTCTCAACAGCAGCCTCAATAACGAGGTCGGCGTCGGCACACTTGGCATAGTCGGTAGTAGGTGTGATGTTGGCAAGTGTTGCATCCATATATTCTTGGCTTACTTTGCCTTTCTCTACAAGCTTTGCCAATGATTTGCTGATGCGAGCCAAAGCCTTTTCGTTGCTGGCCTCGCTACGGCTCTTCATCACTACAGGAAGACCTGCTTGTGCAAATGATTGTACGATTCCGGAACCCATTGTACCGGTTCCAATAACGCAAATTTTCATATTACGGTGTGTATATTAAATAGGTTAATTTATTCGTTTTTAAACTCTGCTGCACGTTTACCCAAGAATGCTGCCATGCCTTCTTTTTGGTCAGCTGTGGCAAAACATTGCGAGAAGTAGCGGTTTTCAAGTTCGATTGCTTCGTTGGCTGTGAGATCGTAGTTCTCGTTGATACACTTTTTGGCCAATTTCACAGCGATGGGTGCGCTAGTAAGGATACTTTCGGCCATCTTGATTACTGTGTCCATCAACTCTTCGGGTGCAACAACTTTGTTAACAAGACCTATACGCAAAGCTTCAGCTGCTACGATGTGATTGCCTGTGTAAATGAGTTCTTTGGCAATGCCTTGACCCACCAACTTGCTCAAGCGATATGTGCCTGAGAAACCGGGAATGATACCCAAGTTTACCTCGGGTTGGCCAAAACGAGCTTTCTCTGATGCTACGCGAATGTCGCAAGCCATAGCCAACTCGCAACCACCACCCAATGCAAAACCATTTACTGCGGCGATAACGGGTATCTCCAAGTCTTCGATTTTCTTGAATACCATAGCGCCATAACGACCAAACTCGTATCCTTCCTCAGCATTGAGGTTGCTCATTTGTGCGATGTCGGCACCTGCAACAAATGCTTTGCCTTCGCCGGTTATGATGAGTACGCGAGTTGCGCGTGTGTCTACCGAGTCGATAAATGCATTAAGTTCGCCAAGTATAGTGCTATTGAGTGCGTTAAGTGTAGCGGGCGAAGAGATGGTGAGTACACCTATCCCTTCGCGACTGTTGTCATATTTCAGAAATTGATATTCCATAGTGTGCTTATTGTTTCATGGGCATAAGCTCGGGTGAGATAATAAGCGTTGCACCTGTAGCCTCTTGTACTTGCTCAACGGTAAATTCGGGGTGAATTTCGCGCAAAACAATACCTTCGGGAGTAATATCCATAACACCCATTTCGGTGATAATCATATTTACTTGACCGGCAGCAGTGAGGGGCAAGTTGCATTTTTTGAGGATTTTGTGGTTGCCTTTGGCAGTGTGCTCCATGGTGAGGATAACCTTGCGTGCACCTACCAAGAGGTCCATCGCGCCACCCATACCGGGAGTCTTCTTGCCGGGGATGTTCCAGTTGGCCAAGTCGCCTTTCTCGTCAACTTCGAGAGCTCCCAAGAAGGTTACGTCAACGTGACCACCTCTGATGAGAGCAAAAGAGTCGCATGAGCTGCACGACCATGCGCCGGGAACGGCTGTAACATAGCCACCACCCGAGTTTACAAAGTCTTTGTTCTCTTCACCTTCTTTGGGTGTGGGACCCATACC
>CAJGDT010000194.1 GCA_904502265.1 uncultured Barnesiella sp.
AGAGCAACCAATATAGTGGCATAGAGATGCGTCTGCACGACTTCAACAAGCTCGACGACGTAACCTATCGCCTATATCAACTACTCATAAGTAGCCCCGACTCTTACGGCACCCACTACTATGTACGCTCGGTGCGCGATCTCAATCCTGTTTTTTTCAGCTGGTTAAGCCTACTCGACATGAATGTATGGATAATACTTATACTCATGGCCGTTGTAGCCGGATTTACCATGATATCGGGTCTGCTTATCATCATACTCGAAAACACCTCGATGATAGGCACACTGAAAGCCCTCGGAGCCGACAACCGCTCCATACGTCGCACATTCCTCAACGTAGCCGCCTACTTGGTGGGACGTGGTATGCTGTGGGGCAATGTTGTAGGTCTTGCCGTGTGTCTGGCACAACAACATCTCCACATCCTCAAGCTCAACCCCGAGGCCTACTATATATCGTATGTACCTATAGAACTCAATATATGGCATCTGATACTGCTCAACATTGCCACACTCGTAGTGTCGATGCTGATGTTACTGGGTCCATCGTATATTGTAGCCCTCATACGCCCTGCCAAGTCTATCAAGTTTGAGTAAACATCCAACATCCCCCCCTGCACGACCATGGCCATTATAGAGATAACATCACTGAACCACCCCGGTGTAGAGGTATTTGCCACCCTCACCGAGGCGCAACTACGCAGCCGCATAGAGCCCAACAAGGGCGTGTTTATAGCCGAGAGCCCTAAGGTAATACGCGTAGCTCTCGATGCCGGATATGAACCACTGGCACTATTGTGCGAGCGGAAACACATAGAAGGCGATGCTGCCGACATCATAACTCGTTGTGGCGACATACCTGTCTACACCGGCGAGCGCGACTTGTTAGCCTCTCTCACCGGCTACACCCTCACCCGAGGCGTGTTGTGTGCCATGCGCCGCCCTACTCCGCGCAGTGTCGAGGAGGTGTGTGGCAATAGTAGTCGCGTGGTAGTAGTAGATGGTGTGGTAGACACCACCAACATAGGGGCCATATTTCGCTCGGCAGCAGCCCTGGGCATCGATGCCGTACTACTCACCCCCACCTCGTGCGATCCTCTCAATCGCCGTGCCGTAAGGGTATCGATGGGATCGGTATTCCTTGTACCCTGGACATGGATAAACACCCCTATAAGCCACCTCAACCAACTCGGCTACAAAACAGCAGCTATGGCTCTGAGCGACAATTCGGTATCGATAGACGACGAGGCACTCAATAACGAGCCACGCCTGGCCATCATCATGGGCACCGAGGGCGACGGACTCGCCGACAATGTGATAGCCGAAGCCGACTATACTGTACGCATACCGATGTCGCATCATGTCGACTCACTCAACGTAGCAGCCGCAGCAGCAGTAGCCTTCTGGCAACTACGAAAGAGATAATTCGCGGAGTCACATTCGAAACAACATAACAACAACGAAAGCCATCGGTCGAGAGCGTTACCGACAGCACCAGTATTGTATATTTATCCACAAACACAAGAGATTTCCAGCATAAATAGTGTAATTTTATTAAAATAATCTTGATAAATTAAATAATATTGTTTTTATTTGCATAATTAACGATTCCACTTAACCAATTATGCTTTTGACATGAAAACAAGAACTTTCGCACTATGTATGCTGCTATTTTTAGGAAATTTCGTAATTGGGCAGGCAGCAGACAAAGTCGATGCAAGCTTCGAAGCCCGAAGATTGTCGCATTATGCCCCCAACAATCTTACTATCACACACCTATATGGCAGCCTGTTCATGGCAGACATTACATGCGATAACACAGGACTGCATTTGTATGATATTTTGCTCGCTGTAAATGGAGAGGATGTCAACAAATTATCAGATGATGAGTTGAATAAATTGCTATGGACATCAAGCCGTGTTGACTTGACCATCATTTCGTCGATTGATTGGAATGAGCATATATTCAGTTATACTCCAATCAATTTAGACTTAGAAGGACGAAACGAATTGTTCGAATTCAGCCCTATAAATTTCAATCGCATCCACAATAACAATTCCCAACTCAACATCCGTGTCGATTCGGATTTGGATATCGACTTCTCTCAATACAAAACTATCGATGTCTTGTTCTTGGGTGATGACTTGAGAGAAAAATCAATAGCCAAGCAGGCAATGAACACCATTATCAACGAAAGTCACTTCCCGATAAAACGCGATACAGAAGACCCCGACTTGCTTATTACCGTGGCATTTGATGAAAGCCACAGTGTCAGCTCAACCTATGTACCTCCTACAACCAAATACGTCGACCAAGGTTCATATTCTACTGTAACAGAAACAAAATCGGGATACTACATCAACACCTTCAAACGTCCGCCCCTTAAGAAAACAGAAGGTGGATACAATGTAGACCAGGCAACGACTTATCACTATGTGGAGATTACCATTTTGGACGCCAAGAAATTGTTAGACCCTGAGACAAAGAGCGCCCCTATCGTATGGCAATTGGTCTACGACAAAACATTCAACCATGAAGAAAACTTCAACCGCATATTAAACGAGTTTGTAATGGACAATATGAAATCGTTCCCGCACGTAATTCGAACTGATGTGCCGTGGCGTTGGTATTCGGGCATCTGCTGGCAAGAGCACGAAAAAAAGTCGATCATTGCAGATGTTATGAAAAATTCACCTGCCGAAAAAATCGGACTCATGGCCGGCGATGAAGTTCTGAAAATAGACAACAAAAACCATATATATCCTACTCAATACGCCTATTACAACTCAAAATGCGTTGACAAACGTGTACTCGACAAAGAATATTGGCAATATAAGAACCAACCATTCTATAAGGTCGTAGCAGGAGTAAAAACCTATGGACCTATATACACACACTTTGATTATCAAAATCAAACAGTATCGATAAAGTGGGACAAACTTGAGTATGACCCGCCCGTGTGGATGTATGACAAGAGCGAAGTGGAAATTTTAATCAAACGTAACGGCAAAAAACAAAAAATAAAAGGTGTCTTGTATGACGAAATGCCGGTGTACTGGTATGGCCTATAATACCAATCGATAACCCCACATCAAAGTTATAAAGAATTATATCCGACCTGGTAGTGCTGCTTGGTCGGATATTTTTATTATCCCCAAAAGTGCATCAAGAAAATTGTAAAGCGAAAAATTTGCCTATTCGAAAAGAAATGAGTATCTTTGCACCGCAATTTTGCAAAACAAACAAATAAAGAATTAAAAACAGTATGAATCACTACGAAACCGTTTTCATTTTAACTCCCGTTTTGTCTGCTGAGCAGATGAAGGAAGCGGTAGAAAAATTTGAAAAGATTCTCACCGACAATGGTGCAGCTATCGTCAACAAAGAAGAGTGGGGCTTGCGCAAATTGGCTTATCCCATCGAGAAGA
>CAJGDT010000195.1 GCA_904502265.1 uncultured Barnesiella sp.
CCTTCCCTACCATTTGTTCAGATGCAGCTTCTCCCATTGCAAGTGTTCCTCATTGAATGGTTTGCGTTCCACGGCCTTGCGTCCTACAGCCACAATAGAGAGCACCTCCATTGTCGCAGGTATGCCAAGTATGCCACGCACCACATCATCAGAGTTGCGCCCATCGATAGTTTTACGACGGCGTACCTGCACCCAGCATGAGCCTAGACCTAATTCTTCGGCCTGCAGCTGTATCATCAGTGTAGCAATGGAGGCATCCTCAATCCACACATCACTTACCGAGGGGTCGGCACACACCACGATAGCCAGCGGGGCTCCATCAATAAGCCCAGAGCCATGCTCCTTACAGGCCGACAAAGCATGAAGTTTCTCCTTGTCATCAACCAACACGAACTGCCATCCATTGGTACGGTGCGACGAGGGTGACATCAGCGCAGCACGCATGAGTGCCACGGTTTGCTCATCGGTAAGTGGTTCCTCTGTAAAGGTGCGACACGAGCGACGGGTTTGAATAAGATCTTTAAAATCCATATTTTCAAAGAATTTAATATTTTAAGTTACACATTACAAACAACAAACTTCAATTCGGATGATTATTCTCATTTTCGTTAATCATTCCATATACGTTCTTTTCTCTCTCAACAATTCGTAAAGATACACAAAAGCGAGCGAATAAAGCAAACATTACCAAACAAAATGTAAAAAGAGGTGTTACTTCGGTGTTATTAACCCTATAAAACGGATAAAGACAATGAAAAAAATGCTAACTATGACGGCCTTTGCTTGCCTGGCCGCATGCACCATCTCGTGTGGCAACAAAAAAGAAAAGAGCGCGCCAGTAGGCTACGAAAGCTACAGCGATAGCATCTACATGGTAAACGACTCTACCATTGGAGAACTGCAGACCTATACGTACGAAGGCATGCTTACTACCGATGCTGGAATACCCGCCAATTACATACTTATTATTGACAGCTATGACATTAATTCCGATGGCACCTATAGCCTTACCGAAAGTTACACTGAAACCAACGGTATGACCCACACCAACTACGATGAAGGTGACGTATTCGTAATGGTAGGACTACCCAATGACTCTACCGCAATCGTGTACGAACTTATATCCTACCGCAATCGCCCCAACTTGCGACTTGCAGCCGAAGGAGACAGCGCATTGCATAAACTTGATAAGGACTTCAAGCGAGTAAGTCACGATATTAGGCATAAACTACGTAAAAGATAGTCCCGAGACGAATTTCTTCAAATCCAATCCTTAACCTTTATCTTATGAAAAAACTAATTCCCCTCCTCTTTGTAGGAACTTTGCTAGTAACAGCATGTGAGAAGTATCCAGACACCGACGATTTGGACAATAACTATCTAGTGTATACAAACTACGATGATGATACAGACTTCAAGGAGTTCACCACCTTCTATGTCCCCGACAGCGTACTTATCATCGACAATAGCAGCAATAAACCTAAGTATCTGTATGGCACACCAGCCTCAGACATCATCATCGCCAACTACGTAAGCGGCATGGAGAAAGCGGGCTATGTACGTACCGAGAACAAAGACGAGGCTGATCTTGGTCTACAAATCAGCTATATCGAGGACACCTACCGTTTTCGCTACTCTAACAATTCACCTTGGTGGTACAACTATCCTTGGTACTGGAACTTCACCTATTGGGGCAATTGGGGAGGATGGTACTGGCCATACAATATCACCTACTCCTATAGCACAGGTTCTATCTTGGGAGAACTTGTTGACCTAAGCGATACACCCAACACCTCGAAGACTTTGCGCGTAATATGGACCAACTACATCACTGGACTACTTAACGGCAACGGCTCACTCAACACAACGTATGTACAAAACTCCATTGAGCAAGCTTTTGCACAATCACCCTACTTGAGTAACAAAAATTAAAGCCTATAGAAAACGATTTACAGTCTCCAAAAAGACTCAAACAAATCGTTACGATCCAAAAGATTAAACAATTATAAAAATATCATATGAAAACCTTTAAGAAATATACCACTCGCTTAGCTATCGCTACAGCACTCCTTGTCGGCATTACCCTACCCGCCAAATCCCAAATTTCACTCGATTCCTATTACAACGTAGACTGGCAGTTCAACATCCCATCCAACAACTATGTTGATAAAGCCAGTGGTTGGGGAATGAACTTCGATGCAGGCTGGTACATCACCCCAGACATTGCCATTGGAACTTTCATGAGCTACCACACCAACAACCAATATGTCGACCGCACCGTAGTGAACATATCCGATGAAACAGCAGTCTTTACCGACCAACAACGTTCACTTTATCAACTACCCTTTGGTATCACAGCCTTATACCGCATCATCGAGTCAGATTGGCAGCCCTATGTTGCCATGAAGTTAGGTGCCGAGTACGCCTACACCTCTTCATACTATAACATATATAAGTCATCTGAAGATTCATGGGGTTTTTATATGTCACCTGAAGTTGGTGTGCGTTGGTACCCTTGGAATAATGGTGTAGGTCTTCACGCTGCCGCTTACTATAGCTTCTCCACCAACAAATCCTCGGTAATGGGCGGAGAACTTAAAAACCCCAATAACTTCGGTTTCCGCCTCGGTTTGGCCTTTTAAAGCAAAAAGTAGCGCGAGTGCCCACTCGCGCTACTTTTTTATGACTTGAGGTAAGAAAAAATCGGACCTTTGATAAAAAGCGGAGGCACTTACCCAAGCATATTATAATAGGCAATAAAAATATTGGTCACATTACCATCCAAAACGTTTCTCGCAAATCTTAATTGTTATAATAAACCCATAAACCGACAGAAGTTTTTCAAGTATTACTTTAAGCTAGTGACGCATGTAAAATCTTAAAACAATTGCAAAGTTGTCACAAAAAAACTTCAAGCAAAGCCTACAAAAGCACACAGTTCTCTAGTAAGAAAGACAAAACCTTTCCTCTAGAGAACTGCAATTTAAAGCGATTCTATTTATCGTGCTGCAATACATTCAATCTCCACACGTGCCTCCTTTGGAAGTGTCTTTACGGCTACGGCAGAGCGTGCGGGGCATACGCCTTCGAAGAACGAAGCATACACCTCGTTCATCTCGGCAAAGTCGGCCATATCGGCGAGAAATACGGTGGTCTTCACCACATTGGCCATGGTGAGACCTGCCTCGGCAAGGATAGCCTTCATGTTGGTGAGCGACTGGCGGGTGAGCTCCTTGATGCCACCCTCGGCAAAAGCGCCTGTAGCGGGGTCGATGGGGAGTTGACCGCTCACGAATACCATTCCGTTGGCCTCGATAGCCTGGCTATAGGGACCGATAGCTGCGGGAGCAGCTGTTGTGTTGATCTGTTTCTTCATTGTTGTTCGTTTTTTCTTTTATTTGACACTTATGTTCTGTTGTTTTCC
>CAJGDT010000196.1 GCA_904502265.1 uncultured Barnesiella sp.
AACAACAACGAGATACTTGTTAAGAGTGGTACTGTAATGCAAGGTTACTACAAGAAGCCCGAGGAGACTGCCAAGGTATTTACCGAAGACGGATGGTTCCGCACCGGTGATGCCGGCACATACATCGACGGCAAGTTGTCTATTACCGAGCGTATCAAAGACCTCTTCAAGACCTCAAACGGTAAGTATATTGCTCCGCAAGCTATCGAGAGCTGCTTGGGTGGCGACCGCTTCATCGAGCAAGTAGCCGTCATAGGCGACCAACGCAAGTACGTGACAGCCATTATCGTTCCTGCATACGAGGCACTCACCGACTATGCCAAGAAGATGAAGATACAGTTCCACACCTTCGAGGACTTGGTAAAAAATCAAGAGATATATGCCATGATAGAAGGTCGCATTGCCGAGTTGCAAAAGAACTTTGCCTCGTTCGAGCAAATCAAGAAGTTCACCCTTCTGCCCCACGCCTTCACCATGGAGCGCGGCGAGTTGACCAACACGCTCAAGGTGCGTCGCTCTATCATCAACAAGATATACAAGAAAGAAATCGATTTGATGTATTCATAAAAAATCGGCTCAATATTTGGCAAATAACACAAGGACGTACTACCTTTGTACGCCCTTGTGCTTTTTATATGAAACAAGGCATAAAATCGCAACATTAAGCATAAAAATTCTTCAATGATAACTATAGAACAACTCAAAGAGACCGAAGAACGTCGCAGCGCACTATACCGCTACCTCGACATCGACAGCAAGAAAATACAAGTTGAAGAGGAAGAGCTACGCACCCATGTACCCGACTTCTGGAACGACCAGAAAAAGGCCGAGGCACAAATGCGCAAAATCAAAGAGATAAAATTCTGGATAGAGGGCTACACCGAAGTAGAGAAGGCTGTAGAGGAACTTCAACTCGCCTACGAGTTTGTCAAAGAAGGTGTTATTGAAGAAGAGGATGTAGATGTCGCCTACGAGCGCGCCATCAAGCTCATCGAGGACCTTGAGTTGCGCAACATGTTGCGTCGCGAGGAGGACAAGATGAGCGTAATGCTCAAGATTAACTCGGGCGCCGGCGGTACCGAGAGCCAAGACTGGTCGTCGATGCTCATGCGCCTATACATGCGTTGGGGCGAGCGCAACAACTACAAGGTAGCCATAGCCCACCTCATCGAGGGCGACGAGGCCGGTATCAAGTCGGTATCGATGCAAATCGAGGGCGACTTTGCCTACGGATACCTCAAGAGCGAAAACGGCGTGCACCGCCTTGTGCGCGTGTCGCCCTACAATGCCCAAGGCAAGCGCATGACCTCATTTGCCTCGGTATTCGTTACACCCCTTGTCGACGACACCATCGAGGTAAACATCAGCCCCGCACTCATCTCATGGGATACCTTCCGCTCGGGTGGTGCCGGTGGTCAGAACGTGAACAAGGTAGAGTCGGGTGTACGTCTGCGTTACCAATACAAAGACCCCTACACCGGCGAAGAAGAGGAAATCCTCATCGAGAACACCGAGACTCGCGACCAACCCAAGAACAAAGAAAACGCCTTGCGCCAATTGCGCTCAATTCTTTATGATAAAGAGTTGAAGCACCGCATGGAAGAGCAAGCCAAGATAGAGGCCGGCAAGAAAAAGATTGAGTGGGGCTCACAGATACGCAGCTACGTCTTCGACGACCGCCGCGTGAAAGACCACCGCACCAACTATCAAACATCCGACGTAAACCGCGTAATGGATGGCGAGATAGACGACTTCATCAAAGCCTACCTCATGGAGTTTGGTGGCGAATAAACATCGCACTACATCAACAAAAGTTGTATATTTGCACCACAAGCATATAACTGCCTCTGTAGTTCAACGGATAGAATAGCGGTTTCCTAAACCGTAGATTTGGGTTCGATTCCCAGCGGAGGTACTAAAGCTCACCGCCCTTGCCGATACATTTCGACGAGGGCGGTGATTTATGTAAAAAAGTAGTTCATCATTGATGCAACTACTAACGATTGTACAATACGTTTCAGCGTTCTAACAAAACAGAGGACATGTTATTTTATACTGTAAGCGTTGTAAACTCTTTACCCAACTTATTTAGCGATGTTATTATTTTTTCTGCTTGATTACGACGAGGCTTAGAACGCCCCGCTGCATAATGGAACTACTAACAAGGTGTTATTCTTGGGATATTCCTTCTGCAACTCTGCGTATGCGACCAGACAAATCTAACAACGCATTTTTCAACTGCTTAGCTTCTTCTTTAGTAAATCCACCCGGTGCACCCACTCCATTAATACCATCCATTTTGTGATAAAACCACGAACTTGATTTTCCAAAATATGTGCGAGCTAAATCTCGCCACGATATTGATGTCAAAATATCAGACACTTTCGATTTCATATCCGATATAAGCACTACATCTTTTTTTACGCCTTTGTTTTCCATAATATATTATCGTCATTTATACTATCACGACAAAGTTATTATAAACATTAATATAATACGAATTTTCATATAAGAATGAGACTAAATTATATCAGCCCCTCTAAAAGTTCATTGATTACATCGTTGCGAGTTTTGCCCATTCGTTCGGCGTAGGCTTTAAGATTGTTGGAAGCCGTCTCCGATACAACAAAGCCGAGAGTGACACGTTTAGCCTCTCCCTTCGGTTTGCGACCGGCTCCTACTCTACGTCCACCGCGACCGCTTTTGTTTACATCTTTGTTTTCCGTTTCCATAATTTTGTCAAGTTAACTTTTTTACTTCCTAAGCAACTCGGTGAGTTCGGCGACGCCTTGTGAGGCGCCTTTGGCGATGTAGCGTATATTCATACCTTCGGGAGCCTTGACGGGCTTGGGGTCTATGAGGTAGATGGGTGTGCCTCGGCGCACATAGTGCAATAGTCCGGCGGCGGGATATACGTTGAGCGACGTGCCTATAACGACAAATATATCGGCTTGCTCGGTGAGCTCGATAGCCGGCTCGATCATGGGTACTGCCTCGCCAAAGAAGACGATGTGCGGACGCATGGTGTCGCCATACTCGTCGCGCGACTCCATGGTTATCTCGCAGTTGTCGGCCGGAAGCTCGTAGATGCGACTCTCGACACGTGTTGAGCGCACTTTCATCAACTCGCCATGCAGGTGCAGCACGTTGCTACTACCGGCACGCTCGTGCAGGTTGTCGACATTCTGTGTAATGATGCGCACGTCATAGTCCTCCTCGAGAGCCACCAACCCGGTGTGTCCGGCATTGGGTGTGGTAGTAATCAATTGCTTGCGACGTGCGTTGTAGAACTCTTGAACCAGGGCCGGATTGCGATGCCAACCCTCGATCGAAGCCACATCCTCGACATTGTATTTTTCCCACAGACCACCACTGTCGCGGAAGGTCGATATACCACTCTCGGCACTCATTC
>CAJGDT010000197.1 GCA_904502265.1 uncultured Barnesiella sp.
AATGCTAATGTTATTTTCATATCCTCATTAGTTTCTACTGAAGTATCGCTCTACGGTTTCTACGTTTACATCGCGTAGCACCACTCGGTGGTCTTTGTCGAGCAGGTAGAGAGATGGTAATCCGGGTATGTCGTATAGCAGTTGGTCATAGATGGTGCAATTTTCATCGCAGGCATCTATCCATCCTTCGGGAGCAGGTGTATCTTGCCATTTTGCTGTTTTACCTTCAACGCATACCGATAATATTTTGAGATAGCCTCCAATAAATTTCAACTTTATATAGAGCGACTGTTGCAACTGTTCTTTGACTCTGTTACATATTTCGCAATCGGGATCACCAAAGAAAATTAGTGTATATGGAGCATCGATATTGTGTAGGCGGTTGTATGTGCCATCTCGTAGCAGAAATTCAAAGTCGCAAGCTACACTCCCTACTTGGTTGCGCTTCTCCATGCGAAGCATAAAATTGTACTTTTCGCTATCGCTAACCGATAGGTGATCCATCGATGTTATTGCTTCGAGTAGTACGATATAAAGTGCTTCGTTATATACAGGCGATTGTGGCTCGGCAAGATACTTTTGTCCTATTGCCATAAAGTAGTCTTGTGCCTTTTTATTGCAGGTAATGCCTTGTACAAAAACGTCAAATGCCTCGCGTTGTTGCGTTACATAGGGCATAATGCTTATAAAATTGCAAAATCCTTGTTCCGAAATATCTTCATTTCCTATGAGTGTAGAGTCATTGAAGTCTATATTGTCCCAGTAGTGTAGTGCCAAGTAGTTGGCTCGATCGGTTCGTGTTGTCAAAGTATCGGGAACAGCCGGTAGAGGAAAGGTAGTTTGTCCCATTGCCGATAGGATGCCAACTACAAATGTTGCTATGATAAACAATTGTTTCATAGTGAGTTGCATCTGTTAAGGATTGGCTACGGCGGGTGTGAGTATTACATTGGGGCTGCTGTAGAGTGTAGCCAAGCTGCTTATTTGCAGGTCATATACATTGCCTTCGCTGTCGGTATAGTCAAACTCTATCTCATCCAAGTCCCATGAGAATGAATACTCGGCGCGGAGATTAAGGCTGTAACTACCATTATCCGATACCATAATAGAACCGATGCGAACGCCGTCCGATGTACGTGCAAAGACAACAAACGAGTTTTTAGGTACATTGTGTAAGGTGTTCGATTGGTCTCTATATTGTATTGTGCCGGTTATGTGTTCGTTGGTTATTCTGAATGTTTTGTCATAGAACACAACCATATCTTTGTCCGAGCTTATTTTTATATTGCCTGCCGATGTGATGCGGTTGGTTATAAACGGCAGACATTTACGCTCGCCACTCTGATTGGCTTGTCCTGTCTCGTCGTACTTGGCAGCATTGCCGCAACCGTAGGCACGCTCAGCTTCGCGTGTCGATTCTACTTTATATACAAATCGGTTTGCTATGGTGGGGTGGCGGTATAGCTTGTTGGTCGATAGGTTACACTCGGCAAGTCGGTTTTCGTCTATTCTGAGCATAGGGGCATCTATGTATATCTCAAATTCGTTGCCAAACGGATCGACACTCTTGCCATCGGCTCCCTGGAAGCTGGTTACATCCAATGTTATATCAACCTCTTGATTGGGTTCGTAAGTAAGCTCTATGCGGTCTTCGGTCTCTTCATTGGTGCCGTCGGTCGAGTTTCCTATACCATTTACCTGAGCCGAGAATCGGAAGGGGCGATATGTGCGTAACTCGAAGATTGACGAACGATATGAGTTGCCTATATAGCTCTCTCCTTGCTTGTCGGGGTGAGCCGATAGAGATGTCGATTGGTTCGATGATATACGTACAATATCGTCACTTATAGCTGCATTGGTCTTGAGATAGATGCTGTAGTGGCCTGTTTGGGCGGGGGCATTGGGCCTTCGGGGCATAAACATCATTACACGACCATTGGTCGATGTTTTCCAGTAGTTTTCATCTACGGGGTAGAACGTGCAGTCAAACTCATCTACACCGGCTATATTCTCCTCGCCATCTTTATAGTAGTCGAGTGTCTTGGAGTAGAGCAAAAACTCATCGTTTACACCGGCATTGAGGTTGTTGCCCGTAGCCTTATCTATCAGTGCAAGGTTGAAGGTTACACTTGCATTTTTCTTTTTTGGTACAATGGTGTAGTATATAGGTTCGTCCTTAGCAAAGTCTCCATCATAGTTGTCGGGGTAGTGTATCAACAACCCTTCGGTCATAATGGCTCGTTTGTGATTGGTATAGGTAAAGGTCTTTGTCAAGGTCTCAAAGTGTTTGCCTTCTATGATTATACTTTCGGTGTTTCCACTCGCTTGGGTTAGAATGTTTTTGAAGTAGATACGATGTGGCCCCGGTTCGGTAATGATGTATTCATACTTATACTCAATATTGCTATAGTCGCCACCAAACCATCCATCTTCGCCTTTGCGTATAATGGGCAGTGTCATACCCGACGATGCCCGCACATCAAGTGCGTTTACCGTTACGAGTACGGGAAACGGATAAAGAATGTCGGGGCAGTTTTCGGGTATCGTAAATTTCAAGGTCACATACTCACCAATTTCACTACCGTATATTTGTGTGCCCACCCACGATGGGGTAAACAACTGTGTTTTTATAACGTTTAACTCTATGGTTCGTTGCAGACGGCCTTTGGTGAGTAGCAGTGTACCTTCTTGCAGGTCGTAGTGTAGCGGATTGATGTTTACAATGATTTCGCCTACACCGGTCGAGGTGTTAAAGTTATGAGTAAAGTTGTGTTCGGCTACAGTGTTGTTGGCCAACCACGATACATCGGCTTTATCATTGGCAGTGAGGGCTCTACCATCTTTGCGTTTGATGGTATATTTCAGTGTATGTGGCATACCTGCCTCATGTGCGTCCAATACCTCACCGGTAGTCTCCACCGAGAGTATGTAGGTATCGTCCTCGATACTTGTTACCCAACTATCTATCGAAATCCATATATTGTTTGAGAATGGTGCTTCAAGAGCCTCCTCAAATGTTTTTTTACCTTGCGATAGTGGGCCGTTGATGTGCAGATTATAAGCGTGATTGCGTCTGATGGGTATTTGCTCGCCCTTATCATCGATGAGCGACACGCGGTAGTATAGTTCTTCGTTCGAGCCGGCGGCTTTGCCTTTTATAATAACGCTGATAGGATTGTTCACTGTGTTTTCGTGCTCAAACACATAGTCCTCGGGTTTGATATTAATATCTTCGATATCACTCATATGGGTGGTGTTGAGTGGCAGGGTTACGTATGGCTCATCACCGGGCCACACAAAGCCATCGCTGGGGTGGTGAGGTGCTACTGTTCCGAAGGCGTGTATATTGGTGGTCACGTAGCCGGTTACGGTAAAATACGATGTGTTCC
>CAJGDT010000198.1 GCA_904502265.1 uncultured Barnesiella sp.
AATGTTACATGGAATGAAGAAGAGGAGGACTCTGACTCGTTGGTAAAGATGTACATCATTGACGAGGATGGCGAGAAGGTCGATGTTTCGCTCGATGGTGTACACGTTAAGAGTTCCGATGGCGAGAAGGTAGATATTTCACCCGCCGGCGTACACGTTAAGGGTTCTGATGGCGAGAAGGTAGATATTTCGCCTGCCGGTGTGCATGTCGATGATGGCGAGACTACCGTGAAGATAACTCCTGCCGGTGTGGTCGTAAAGGAGAATGGCGAAGATATTGTCAATATAGGACTCAATGGTATAACAGTCAAAGAATAAACGTGCCTGATAATCAATAATGAAAGAATAAAGAGAAACACATTAATAAAAACGACTATGAAAAATTATATGCAAAAGATATTCCTATCGCTCTTTTTGTTGTGCAGTGTGGTTGCTTATGCACAGAGTGATTGTAAAGTGACAGGTGTAGTAAAGGATGCTGCCGGCGAGACCATACCCTATGCCACTGTGGGTGCCTATAAGGGTAAGAAGAATGTGGCACGCCTGGCTGCTGATGTCGATGGCATGTTTACCATGACACTGAAACAAGGCGATACCTACATCTTTGAAATATCGTCGGTGGGCTACAGCTCATACAAGCAAGCTGTCGAGTTGCCTAAGGTTGCCAACTTTGATATGGGTGAATTGGTGTTGAAGTCATCGACCGAACTCGACGAGGTGGTTGTGGTGTCGCAAAAACCCATTATCAAGAGTGATGCCGAGAAGATTACCTACGACGTGAGTGCCGACCCCGAGTCGGACGGCAAAACATTGCTCGAAATGATGCGCAAAGTGCCTATGGTGACTGTCGATGCCGAGGATAATGTGCAACTCAACGGATCGTCAAACTTCAAGGTACTCATCAACGGCAAAGAGTCGGCCATGGTGAAGAATAACCTGAAGGAAGTCCTCAAGGCCTTCCCTGCTACAAGTGTAAAGGATATACAGGTTATTACCAACCCCTCAACACGCTATGACGCCGAGGGTGTGGGTGGTGTTATCAATATTGTCACTGCACAAGCCGGAGGCAATAGGAATAGCGATGTAGCCGGTGTAACCGGTTCGCTTACCGGATATGGCGACGTGCTGCAAGGCTCTTATGGTGGTAATGCCTTCCTTACCATGCAGTACAAGAAGTTCACTGCATCGCTCAACTATAGCGGTGGTAAGTTTACCAGTCATCAATTTACCGATGCCGAGAGTTTTAATTACAACAACCCCGACCTGTATCGTACACTCGTAAGTACAAGTGCCTTTGGCGACATGCAGGTCAATGGTCAGTATCACTTCCTCTCGTTCGAGAGTAGTTATGAGTTGGATTCACTCAATCTCTTTACCCTCGGTGCATCAGCAAACTTGGGTGAATATGGTGCTACAGGATTGGTGCTCAACCAAACCTTTGCAAAGGATGGTCGCTTGATGGTCAACTATATCGACAACCTCATACAAGCCGGTAGCTGGGGTGGTGTGTCGGCCAACTTCGACTATCAACACACCTTCGACCGTCCGCAACACACTCTTACTGCTTCTTATCGCTACGAATTCAACCCCAACGGTAGTGCTTACAGTGACTCAATCATCTTCGATAGTGAGACCCTCAATGCTCCCTTGGAAGGACAGAAGAATGAAAACAATGCCTTTGCTCACGAGCACACTGTGCAAATCGACTATAACAATCCTATCAACAAGATGCACTCGGTAGAGGCCGGTGCTAAGTATATAGCGCGTATCAACCATAGTGACGACGATTACTTGATGTTGATGAATGGCTTGTGGCAATCGACCGCTACCGGTCGCATATTCGACTATACGCAACAAGTAGCATCGCTCTATGCCGGATATGCCTTTACACGCGATACATGGGGCTTGCGCGTGGGTGGACGATATGAGCACACCTTTATCGATGCTACCAACCAACTGGCCGGTACAAGTGTCAATTATGGCAAGCCCTATGGCAACTTTGTGCCTTACCTCTCGCTCAACTACAACATATCGCCCATGGAGTCGTTGCGCTTCTCTTACACCCAACGCATCAATCGTCCCGGTATCAACTACCTTTCGCCCTATGAGAACTGGACTACACCCTATTCGGTAGAAGTGGGTAACCCCGACCTCATGCCCGAGGTGTCGCATGCCTTCTCGGCCGGCTATTCTATCTTCCAAGGTGTATTCAACCTCAACTTTGAGTGCTTTGCCCGCATATCTAACAACGCCATTTCGCGCGTCACTATGGTCGAGCCCGCGACCGGTGTTATACGTACCACACACGGCAACATTGCCAATGAGTCGGTATACGGATTCTCGGCTTATGTTTCGGGACAACCCTCGCCCAAGTTCAACTACTATGTCAACTTCCAACCCGCATTCAAGACATTCAGCGCACCGCACATGAATATGAGCGATGAGCGATTTGGCGGTACACTCTTTGCCGGCTGTAACTGGATGGCATGGAAAGGCGGTACAGTGAGCGTGAATGGTGGTGGTGGTCTGCCCGATGGCGACATGCAAATGGAGAGCGAACTCATGTGGTACTACTACGGATTGAGCGTATCGCAACGCTTCCTCGACGACAAACTCAAAGTTACCCTCTCGGCCAACAATATCTTCAACAAGTACAACAATTATCGCTTGCACAGCTATGGCGACGGCTTCGAGAATATCTCTTATGGTGGTCAACGTTCGCAACGCTTGCAACTCAGCGTGACTTACTCATTCGGTAAGCTCAACACCCAAGTGAAGAAGGCCAAGCGCTCTATCGTTAACGACGATATTGTAGGTGGTAGCAGCGAAGGTATGGGTGGTAACAATACGGGTGGTATGTAATATCGACAACATTCATATACATTAGATAAGATTAAAAAAGTTTTCTCAGCGCGAGGTTGTGTCGGTCAAGGCGGCACAACCTCATTTTTTTATCCGGGTGTGTGACCATTACACTCGGGTATAAAACAACAACCGCAATGCCTTGTGAGCACTGCGGTTGTGTAATATTGTTAGGAGTATTCGATTAGCCTATACCATAGAGTACCTTAGTGGGAGGGAACAACATCAACTCACCAATGAGAACAGCAGCACCGGCAAGATAACCGAGCATGGCAATGAGCGAAACATTCTTCAAGTACCAGCCGAAGTTAATCTTCTCAAGACCCATTACTACCACACCGGCAGCCGAGCCGATGATGAGCATAGAGCCACCTACACCGGCACAGTAAGTAAGGAGCAACCAGAATGCACCATCTTGGATGAAGTTGAGATCCCAGTGACCGGGGGCAAGTGTTTGAGCGTACTCAACAGGAACGATTTCGTACATACCTTGTGCAGCGGCAACAAGGGGAACGTTGT
>CAJGDT010000199.1 GCA_904502265.1 uncultured Barnesiella sp.
AGTGGTACCGGAGAGAGTTTATCAGGTACCTACGAAACCGGTTTTACTTTGGGGCTCAATATTGCACCCGGTATCACTGCTTTTCTCAACGATTTTATCGCAGTTGAGGTAAATGTGGGTATATTGGGAGTTCAATACACAAGTACACACCAAATCACCGACCAGATTTATGAGGGTAACACACATACAACGTCGGCTAGTTTCCAAATTAACTTATTCTCATTAGGCCTCGGATTGGCATTCTATATATGATATTAAGATGAAAAAGATACTATGTATAGTTGCCTCAATGGCAATATTGCTCATTAGCACTTCCTTTACAGCATTGGCATCGCAATCTGCTACATCGGCAATTGCAGAAAGCACATCGATTGCAACAGCCGATAGCATCGGTATGAAAAAAAGCCAAGGATTTGTCCGTGGACTATCGAACTACCAATACATACCCAAGAATGAGTGGATGTTTGGCATCACAGCTTCATATACCGGTTTTGATAGTAACGACAACGACTTATTGATGCTTATTAAAGATTTCAACTTCACAGGTTCACTCATTGGTGTCAACCCCTATGTAGGTTATTTTGTGGCCGACAATCAATGTGTAGGTCTCAAATTGGGATACTCTGCCACTACAGGTCAGTTGGGTAATTTCTCTCTCGACATTATCGAGGGCATGAACATATCACTTACCGATCTCGAATACAACGCAGCATTCTACTCGGCCGGCATATTTCACCGAGCATACTTGGGCTTGACACGAGGCGGTCAGTTGGGTATATTCAACGAAACCAGCCTTAC
This sequence comes from uncultured Barnesiella sp., assembly GCA_904502265.1. GTDB lineage: Bacteria > Bacteroidota > Bacteroidia > Bacteroidales > Barnesiellaceae_A > Barnesiella_A. The sequence continues at coordinate 799 of CAJGDT010000199.1, forward strand.
CTACAACTACGGTGTGAGTCACTTTGTTCGTGGAAATGAAAAAAGCGGCATTACTGATACCAAAACTGTTTCGAATGAAATAGCTTTGGGGCTTGCTCCCGGTTTGTCTGTATTTATCATGGACAATGTCAGTGCAAGCGTATCTGTAGGCATAGTGGGATTGAGTTATAAACATAACAAACAATATATCGGAGAAGAGTTTGTTGGTGAATTTATGTCGAGCGGAGCCAATTTCCAAATCAACATCTTAAACATCAACCTTGGTGTAACTGTTCATATCTGATAATATATAATTCGAGTTATGAAGAAAAATTTATTGAATATCGTATGCTTGATAATGGCCGTATGTGCATTATCGGGATGTATTGAAAACGATATACCCTACCCTCGCATTCCGGCACAAATATTGTCGATAGAGGCTGAAGGTATGTCACAAGCACCTATCATCGACAATGCTACTCAAACGGTAATACTCACAATGAACGAGACCATCAATCTCAAACGTGTAAATATTACCAATGCCACCCTCACCGAGAACGCTGTAGCAACACCTGCCATTGTAGGTATTCACGATCTCTCGACAACAGCCGAGTTTACACTCTCTTTGTACCAAGAATACAAATGGAAAATTACAGCTATTCAAAACATTACGCGCAATATTGCGGTTGAGGGACAAGTAGGTAACGCCATTATCGATGCAGAGAATAAGCGTGCTCGTCTATACGTAAACGAAAATGTAGACCTTACCCAAATCCAGTTTACAACATTGCAACTTGGCCCCGAAGGTATTACTACCTATACTCCCGGGGTAGAAGAGTTGCACGACTTCTCACAAGGTATGCGTGAAGTAGAAGTGCGCTATCACAGCATAACAGAAACCTGGAGAATCTACGTGATACACACTACAAGCAACGTTACACTCTCATCGGTTGATGCATGGACACGTGTAGCTTGGCTATATGGTGCCGGATTGGATGAAAACAACAACCAATTTGAATACCGTGAGGCTACAGCAGCCGATTGGATAGCCGTACCCGAGGAGTACATGTTGTCGCAAGGTGGCAGCTTCTCGGCTCGACTCATACACCTCAAGCCCAATACTGAATATGTGGCGCGCGCCGTGATAGTGGGCGAAAATGGTGTTGAGGAGACCAGCAACGAGATAACCTTTACAACCGAAGGCGAAACTGCGTTGCCCAACGGCGGATTTGACGAATGGTGGAAAGATGGTAGCGTGTGGAATCCTTGGAGCGAAAGTAGCTCACAGTGGTGGGACACCGGTAATAAGGGTGCTGCCACGCTGGGCGAATCGAACACCGTGCCTACCGACGATGCCGTAAAGGGCAAGGCTGCTATGTTGCAAACTCGATTTGTCGGTGTTGCCGGTATTGGTAAGTTGGCTGCCGGAAATATCTTTGTAGGTCGATTTGGCAAGGTTGATGGTACAAACGGTATCATCCACTTGGGTCAACCCTTCAACCACCGCCCCACCCGACTCAAAGGATACTATAAGTACTCCAACGGCCCTATTGACTATGCCGACAGTGAGATGAACGACTTGATAGGTCAGCCCGACTGCATGTCGATATACATAGCCCTGGGCGACTGGGATGAGTCGGTAGAGATACGCACCAATCCCAAGAATCGCAAGGTGTTTGACGTAAACGACCCACACATCATTGCCTACAACATCTTCGAGACAACCGAGCCTACAAGCGAATACACACCCTTTGAGATCGAGCTCGAATATCGCTCGACATCGCGTGTACCCAACTACCTTATCATCATTGCATCGGGTAGCAAGTTGGGTGACTACTTTACAGGTAGTACACAAAGTACACTTTATGTTGACGAGTTCTCTCTCGAGTGGGATTATTAACCGCAAGTACATCCTACCCTATACACAAATGGCTATGCATCATCGCGATGCATAGCCATTCTTTTCATAAAGCTTTCGTGTCCAATATATATCTTAAAACGTTACACAAAGATTAAGACTCCAAGCCAAGCCAAAGTCAAAACCATAATAACGTTCAACGTATTGTCCATAATTATACCACGCGCCTTCAACAACCAAATCGCGAGCCATAAGGCCGGTTGAGACATAGAAATCGTAGTTGCTAGTGGTGCGGAAGTTCAAGCCAAACACAGGATTGACAAAGAAACACGAAGGATTGTACGACACATCGGGAGCATTTTCAACCTCCTTCGAACCGGTCAAGTGTCCACCTATCGAGAAGGCAAAGAAGGGTTGGCAACGCGTGTCGGTAAAGTACAATCGTGCATGCAGATAGAGGGGGATCGAAATCAAGTTATGGCTAACACCGAATGTGCCACTACTATAATCGTCATAAGCGTTGGGATAACCCCGATCGGATTCATCATAAAAATAGTTGAAGTTGATACCAATACCCGCACCGAGGAAGAAAAGATTGCTGAAACGATAACCACCGATATAGTTGATACCCACATAGTTTGTTTCATCATCACAGTCGTCAAAGTTGGTAGCCAAAGGCAACTCGATCGACTGCTCATAGTGTCCCTCAACAACACGTTTTTCTTTCACG
>CAJGDT010000200.1 GCA_904502265.1 uncultured Barnesiella sp.
ATGAGGCACGCAAAGCTGCCCAAGCCCAAGCCAAACGCAAAGCCTGGCAGAAAAAGATGAAAGAATACCAAGCCCGCCTCGCCACCGAAAAAGCCGAGAAGAAATAGCGGGTAGCTATTATAGTCCCCGCGCAAACACCCCGGGCTTTTGAGGATATTGCAAAGAATTTACTACCTTTGCGACCCTTTTGTCTAATAACCCCACCACTATGAGAGAGATAAATCCCCAAGAGACAACTCGGGCCTATGCATTCGACATGTGGATGAATGCACCGATGCCCATGGTAACATTTTTCAAGACACTTAATGTGCAGCGCCTGCTGAGAATTAGCCATAAGCGCGGGTTAAAATTCAATATGCTGATGTGCTACTGCATTGGTCGTGCGGCAACCCAAATCAAGGAGTTCTACATGTTGCCCGTGGGCGACAAATTGATGCAATACGATACCATTGCCGTAAACACCATTGTTGCCAACAAAGCAGGCGAAGTAAGTTCGTGCGACCTACCTTATAACGAGGATTTGGAGCTATTCAACAACGAATACCTACGCCTTACAAAACAAGTGGCAGAGACTTGCTCCGATCACGACCTTTCTGCCGACAATATGGTTATCGGCACTTCAGCATTGGCACAGTACGAAATAGATGGTGCTGTGGGGATGTATAGTGGTATATTCAACAATCCGTTTATGATATGGGGTAAGTACAAGCGCACACTGTTTAAGACAACATTGTATGTATCGTTTCAATTCCACCATACCCAAATGGACGGCGCACACGCAGCCAAATTCCTCGACACCCTACAGCGAGTAATTAATAAAATAAAGGCGTAGGTCTATGTTCGCCAACATAGTTTATCTTGCTTATTGATTATCATCAATCATCACTATACAAGCAGAGCACATCCCTCGGGATGCGCTCTGCTTATTTTATCTCTTTCAAATTTTCATCGCAATTTCAATACCTGACCGGGACGGAGGATTGAGGTCTTCTTAATTCCATTCAGTCGGCAAATGGTGTTGACTGTAGTACCATTGCGTTGTGCTATGCGCGATAGTGTATCGCCCTTGCGCACACGATAGGTAGCCGATCCACCGCTACTACCCGACCCCTTACCACTCTTGCTTGCATATCTACCATACTTTGTACCCTCGACATGGATAGCCGATGGACCATTGGATGCCAATAGCTTGGGACTGAAGGTTAACTCATTCTTACGAATAGTCTTGTTGTGGAAGTCGAAGATAGCATTGGGGTTGATATCCATACCCAAGTAACGTGTCTCGAAGTGCAGGTGCGAACCGGTAGAACGACCTGTATTGCCACCCAAGGCAATGGGTTCTCCGGCTTTGACCTCTTGGTCGGGCTTCACGAGGAACTTTGACAAGTGACCGTAGATAGTCTCCAATCCGTTATTATGACGGATAATAACATAATATCCATAACCGCGACGCTCGTACTTGGTAAGACGTATTTTACCGTCGAAAGCGGCACGGATTGTATCACCGGTGAGCACCTTAAGGTCTATACCGCGGTGCATGCGACGGCGACGCCATCCATAGTTGGAGGTAATATATCCGTTGTGAGGTATGCAATAATTCGACAAGTCAATCACCATAGAATCGGGCAACTCCATCTTCTTGGCTTCGTATGGATTCACTCGATCGCTACTCCAGTTCTCACCATATAGCAGCGCAGCTTCGCTTATCCAAGGCTCAGTGATGAGCAACTCTTTCATCGCCACCGTATCGAGGAGGTTTATCTCCTCATATACTGCAGTTTGTCGTTGAAGAAGCTGTTGGTGGTGTTGAGTGTGCACATCGGCAATATCTTGTGCGTGGAGTGTAACTACCACACACAACATCATAACAATAGCAACAGTTATATTTTTTATTATATTCATACAGCGTTTTTACGAGAATTCTCAAGGCATCACATTAATGTGGCTATCATGCCACTATCACATAGGGATTGTGCAAAGCAATATTTCTCCAATTGCAAAGATATATATTTTACCGATGATTAAAATGCTGATTAATAATATTTTTACAAACAAATCTACCCTCAAGCCTTTTTTATAATTTATTAACAAAACAAATCAGCTTATTTGTCCCCAATTCACCTTCTTACCATAGCTGCGATTCAGTTCTTTACGCAGAGTATAGTTACGAGGCTGTTCCAAGAGTTCGTCTTTCTCAAGCACCTCTTGTGCCACATCGCGGGCCAACTGCAATATTTGCCCGTCTTGAGCAAGATTGGCTATATGCAGTTCAAATGCTATGCCACTCTGTTGCGTACCTTCCATATCGCCGGGACCACGCAGTCGCATATCGGCCTCGGCTATGATAAATCCATCGTTGGTCTCGGCCATAATTTCGAGTCGCTTGCGGGTATCTTGTGCCAGGTCATAACGCGACATCAGGATACAATACGATTGCTCACCGCCACGACCTACACGTCCACGCAACTGGTGCAACTGAGCCAATCCAAATCGCTCGGCATTCTCTATGACCATGACCGTTGCATTAGGAACGTTCACACCCACCTCTATCACGGTAGTAGCAACCATGATTTGCGCTTCGTTACGTACAAAGCGTTGCATCTGCTCCTCCTTTTCGAGGGGCTTCATCTTGCCATGCACCATGCTCACGGTATATTCGGGGAAGGTCTTTTTGACCGTTTCGAAGCCTTCCAATAGGCTCTTCATATCGCTCTTCTCACTCTCTTCGATAAGTGGATAAACGATATACACCTGGCGTCCCATCTGCAACTGACGACGCAACGATTCATTGAGTTGTGCACGCTTGTTGTCGTACTGCAGGAGTGTCTGTATGGGCTTGCGACCGGGGGGCAACTGCTTGATTACCGACACATCGAGGTCGCCATATACAGTCATGGCGAGGGTGCGTGGTATAGGGGTAGCTGTCATCACCAACACATGTGGCGGTACGGTATTCTTACTCCACAATTTGGCACGCTGAGCGACACCAAAACGGTGTTGCTCATCAATAATAACCATGCCTAAATTGTTGAAGATAACTCCTTCCTCAAGTAATGCATGTGTTCCTATCAGTATGCGCACATCGCCCGATGCCAAACCGGCCAATATAGGTTCGCGCTCACGCTTGCGACGCGAGCCGGTAAGCAACTCTACCCTTAGCCCCAAAGGCATGAGCATCTCCGATATACTCTCATAGTGCTGTGCCGCCAATATCTCGGTGGGAGCCATGATGCAGGCCTAATAGCCATTATCGATAGCCATCAAGGCTGTCATAAGGGCCAC
>CAJGDT010000201.1 GCA_904502265.1 uncultured Barnesiella sp.
AAACACATCGGCATAACGTATGTGACGCTCATCGGGACGGGGATGCACAGTAATACCATCGGCACCAAAAGTCTCGCAGTCGAGAGCCACCTTCAATACATTGGGTACATTACCACCTCGCGCATTGCGCAAAGTAGCTATCTTATTGACATTTACACTCAGCTTGGTCATATTCTAAAATTGATTTTATAGGGAACAAAGATAGTGAAAGGTGAGCGAAGAAAAACAAAGTTTACTTAAGTTTTTATGCCGTACCTCGTCCTATTTTTATCTAATTACAACAACTATGCAACAGGCCAACAATACCGGTTACTATTTTTTAACTTATCACAATGGGGCGGGGATCGAAACCCAATTCACGTCGAGCTTTATCGCCCACATAGGCATCGGGCATGCACAATATCTTCATATTGGGCAACGAAAATGCCACCTTGATACCTATGGCTCGCAACAAATTGCCTATCAGGCCAAAGAACAACATCAAGAATGTAGGAACTATGATGATAAACTTCACTCGTTGCACGCGCTTGAAGAAGTCCTTAAACGATATATTCTCGCCACATATCAGGTAGTTCTCGCCACTTTTGCCTCGCTCATACGCCAACACAATACCACGTGCCGCCTCCTCAACATCGAGGAAATTCTTACCACCGGGAGGGCAGAATGTTACGGCATGTGCCATATCGAATATCTGGTTAGAACCGGCACTGGTTCCGAAGCGACCCAACATAAAGGTAGGATTGACCGTGATGCACTCGACCTTGTCGGTATAAGTCTTAAAAATCTTCTCGGCGTCAACTTTGCTACGAGCATAGAACGACTGCGAAAGCGGCGCAACCCACTCTTTGGTTTCAGTGGCAGGTTGCTCCCAAGTACCATTGCCTATAGTATTGGCAGTACTTACCAACACCACACGCATAACACCACTCTTGACAACTACATTCATCAAGGTAGCTATAGGCTTGCTGTTTACCGCCTCATACTCCTCATACTTCAACAATGACTGGTCGGTAATGGCCGCAACATGGAAAATACCCGAGCAGCCTTGTAAGGCAGCCTCGAGGTGCTGGGGGTTCTTAAAGTCACCCTCAAAAAGCTCCAAATTTCCGCTCTGCACACCACGATACGATGAGCGACGACGCACCATACCTACTACGCTATAACCCTTACGTAGCAATTCATCTATCAAATTAGATGCCAACATACCGTTAGCACCTGTTACAAGCACTTTGATCATTCTGTGATATCTATTTTTTCTTTTACTTGCAGAGACAACAAACACCTCGGCAAGATGATACAAAAGTAGATATTTCGCCAATAAAACACAAAAAATCACGCCCTGTTTTGTAGTTTTATAATAAATGAAGTACATTTGTTGAGTTATCGAATTCTTATTATCATGAGAATAGCAATATTTGGCAAACAATATCACACGTCATATCGAGAGGTTTTACAGGAACTTTTCAACACCCTCGTAGGTCTACAATGCGACATCTGCATCGAGCAGGATTTTGTCGATATGCTACTCACCGACAGCTTATTAGAGTTGCCTGCAATGAGTCATATTACCAGTGACGACTTCAATGCCGATATGGCACTGAGCATAGGTGGTGATGGTACATTCCTACACACTGCTACCTGCATAGGTAACAAAGGCATACCCATCCTGGGCATAAACACCGGCCGACTGGGTTTTCTGGCCGACTTGTCGGGAAATGAAGTAGGACGGTCACTGCAAGAGATTCTCAAGGGTCAATATCAAGTAGAGGAGCGCACATTGCTGCAAGTTGAAGCCGACGGCATTGATGCATTGTGGCCCTATGCCCTCAACGAAGTTGCCCTACTCAAGCAGGATAGTGCCTCGATGATATCAATCCGCACAGCTATTAACGACGACTACTTCAACACTTACCAAGCCGACGGATTGGTAATAGCCACCCCTACCGGCTCGACAGCCTACGCCCTCAGTGCCGGAGGCCCCATCCTCGTGCCACAGGCTGCCAACTGGGTGTTGGCTCCCGTTGCGCCCCACAGTTTCACGGTACGCCCCTTGGTGGTAAATGACGATGTAACCATCTCGCTGCAAGTATCTTGTCGCACCGGCAAGTTTATGCTCAGTTGCGACGGTCGCTCCGTACAACTTCCCGCCGGCACAGCTATCACCCTGCGCAAAGCCGCCTTTACCATCAAGGTAGTAAAGGGCAATGACCACACCTTCTCCAAGACCTTGCGCAACAAGCTCATGTGGGGTGTAGACAAGAGAGATTAGGAAAACAGAGGATTTTTACTCCGATATAGCACGCAACTGCTCGGTAGCCAATGCCAGGGCAGTTGCTTTTTCGTATTCGTCGGCCTGAAATGTGTATTGGGCTTGGGTATAGTAGGGCAAACGTTGCTCAAGCATAGTCGTTACCTTGTGATGCAACTCCTCGGGGGTACAACCCTCAACAAGCGGACGCTTCACCTTGGCAATCATCAGGCGATGACAGATAACCTCGACCGAACAAGTAAGAAACACAGCTACTCCGCGCTCGTTCATATAGGCCATGTTATCAAAGAAACAAGGCGTACCACCACCGGTGGCAACGAGTACATTGTCAAACTCGGCAACCTCATGCAACATATTGCGCTCGATAACGCGAAACGCCTCCTCGCCACGCGTAGCAAACAACTCGCTGATACTCTGCCTGAAACGAGCCTCGATATACTTATCGAGGTCGATAAACTCTCGACCTAAACGCTTGGCTGCAAAGCGTCCCAGCGAAGTCTTGCCCGCCGCCATGTAGCCTATAAGAAATATCGGTTGCTTCATCTATTTGTGAGTGTCTTTAATTGAGGCAAAGATAGCGAGTTTTCCAAGAAAAAGTGTACTTTTGTGCCGTTGAGTTCACTCAAAAGAAAAATTGCCCGATGAAAAAAATGAAATACTACGTTGTTTGGGAAGGCCTTTCGCCCGGAGTCTACGACTCGTGGGAGGAGTGTCGCCTACAAACCGAAGGCTATAAAGGAGCCAAATACAAGGCCTTCGACTCGAAAGAGGCGGCCATTGAGGCATTCCGAGGCAATGCATCGGAACATATAGGTATACTCAAGCAGATGAGCCAACGCCACACCAAGCCTACTACCCCCGCTACAGTGCCGGCAAGTGTCATTCGCGACAGCCTGGCGGTCGATGCCGCTTGCAGTGGCAACCCCGGCAAGATGGAGTATCGCGGTGTATATGTTGCCACAGGATTGGAGGTATTTCGCATAGGTCCTATGGAACA
>CAJGDT010000202.1 GCA_904502265.1 uncultured Barnesiella sp.
CCGACATTGTTTCGGCCTGTAAGCGCATCTCCTTCACGCACTCGGCCATACTCCAATTTTCGTTTACAATAACCATCTCAGTACCCATGATACCACCGGCGGTGTCCTCGTCGTACTTCAACAGGTCAACAATATCGCCGGCTTGCTCAACGTCGTCAATGTGCGAGAGAATCTCCTCTTGCACATCTTCGTCGAGGTCACGCATCACATCTACCGCATCGTCGGTCTCCATGTGATCGATGAATTGCTTGGCAATCACATCAACCGGTAGATGCTCAAGCATCTTGCGTCGCTCCTCTTCATCGAGTTCAAGCAACACATCGGCAGCCTTATCGGCATCTAACAACAAATAGACAAACTCTGCTTCATCTAAATCAAGTTCCTGATATAGTGCAGCAATATCGGCAGGGTGAAGGTCATTGAGTATTTCCAATGCCCTATCCTTGTCCTTACTTTCTATAATCGAGCGAAATTCGTCGTAAAACTCTTGTGAAAATTGCTCCATTGTCTTATTTATTATGCCCTTTCAGGCTGTTGATACTCTCTATTTCTTAGGTTGCAGCATTACGTCAATGCGGCGGGTAAGCTCTATAAACTCGGCCACCGACAATTGTTCGGGACGACGATTGAACACTTCGTCGGTCATCTCGCTTACATGTTCGCCTACCAGCGGGCGCAACGAATTACGCAAAGTTTTGCGACGTTGATTGAAAGCAGTCTTCACCACGCGCTTAAATAACACCTCATCACATCCAAGCGAAGTAACATTATTGCGAGTCATGCGTATTACTGCCGACTTTACCTTTGGTGGCGGGTCGAACACATGCTCCGATACAGTAAAGAGATACTCCACATCGTACCAGGCTTGTAACAATACGCTCAATATACCATAAGCCTTACTACCGGGAGGCGAAGCCAATCGCTCGGCAACCTCCTTCTGTATCATACCACTGCAGCAAGGTATATTGTCCTTATAATCAAGAACTCTGAAAAATATTTGGCTTGAAATGTTATAAGGGTAGTTTCCTATTACACAAAATTTATCGGGAAAGAGTTTCGACAAATCGCACTTTAAAAAATCCTCGCCCAAGATGCGGCCCTTGAGCTCGGGAAAGTGTATCGACAAATATGCCACCGACTCTACATCAAGCTCTACAACTGTGAGATCATGGCCCTTATCGAGCAATGGCCGAGTAAGCATACCCATACCCGGACCTATCTCCAACACAGGCATAGACTTGTAATCATCAAGCGTATCGGCTATGCGTTGAGCAATACTGACATCCTTAAGAAAGTGCTGTCCCAACGCCTTCTTGGGCTTTACGGTCTGCGATTTTTTTAGTACCGACATTATGTTGTGTTTTAATGATATTTATAAATTCTATATGCAAGAAAGTTTACAATTTCAAGAAAAGAAGTATCTTTGCATTGTGCAAATTTACAATTAAAATTTGGATTTTACGAATTTTGAAGAAAATACTATCACATATTACCAAGTATGTTTTGCCCATGATGTTGGGTATAGGCATATTTTGGATGTTATACCGACAGTTTGATTGGGAAGAAATTCTATCAATCCTCAGCCAGGATATGAATTACTTTCTCATCATTATATCGATGCTTGTAGGCGTTGTCAGCCACATAGCACGCGCCTTGCGCTGGCAACTACAACTACGCACACTCGATATCCGCCCATCATTTGGCACATTGTGTAATGCAATCTTCGGTACTTACGCCTTCAACTTGGTATTACCCCGTTTTGGCGAATTATGGCGTTGCACCTATATGGCCAATCATGAAAAAGCATCCTTCTCACGTGTGTTCGGTTCGATGTTGAGCGATCGCGTGGTCGATGGTATTACGGCTATTACTATTGCGGCGGTTGTATTCCTATCGCAAATGGGCATTGCAGCCACATTCTTGGGAGAAAACTCCAATCTGCAACAAAACATCCAAGGCATACTCACATCACCATGGCTATATATTGCCATTATATCCCTTGCCGGTGTGCTTTACTACATATTCAAGCACAAGAGTGACAACAAGTTAGTAAAGAAAGTGCGTGATACGTTGAGCAAGATGGCCGAGGGATTCAACTCGGTACTAGCCATGAAGTCAGGAAAATTTTTATTCCTACTTTACACTATTATTATCTGGGGATGCTACTTTTTACAATTATATATTTGTATATTTGCATTCGATTGGATGAGTCATGTCACCCTCATGCAAGCATTAGTACTATTTGTATTGGGTAGCATAGGCATGACTGTTCCGGTACAGGGAGGCATAGGCCCATGGCATGCAGCTGTCATATTCGGCATGATGTTCTACGGATTCAGCCAAGAACAAGCCGGAGCATTTGCATTGGTAGCACACGGCTCACAGATGATAGTAACTATCTTGTTGGGTATATATACCACCATAGCCATCCTATGTGAGCGACAAAGAAAGAAATAACCTTAACAACAAAATACTAAACAACTTTAAAGAGACAATGATTATGGCACAAGAAATCACCAACCTCAAACCTCAAGCGATTTGGAAATATTTCGCAAAAATATGTAGCATACCCCACCCCTCGGGCCACACTGCTATGATAGCCGATTACTTGATGGAAGCTGGTAAAGAGCTCGGACTTGAAACTTATCGTGACAAGGCCGATAATGTCATAATACGCAAGCCCGCAACACCCGGCATGGAAAACCGCACTCCGGTTATTCTCCAAGCTCACTACGACATGGTTCCTCAAGCCAACACGGCTACCAATCACAATTTTGAGACCGACCCCATCCTACCTCGCATCGACGGTGAGTGGGTAAAGGCCACTGACACTACATTGGGTGCCGACAACGGCATTGGCGTTGCTGCAATATTGGCTGTTCTCGAGTCAAAAGATATTGTACACGGTCCTATCGAGGCTCTTATCACTCGCGACGAAGAGACCGGCATGTATGGTGCTAAAGGCATTGAACAAGGTATATTGAAAGGTAAGATATTATTGAATACCGACTCGGAAGCCGATGGCGAATTGTATATGAGTTGCGCCGGTGGATTGGACATCGAAGCTACATTCCGCTACCAAGAAAATGAGAGCACTCAACTCAACGACTACGTAGCTTACAAGGTTGCCATAGGCGGCTTGTTGGGTGGTCACTCGGGTGTTGATATCAAACTCGAACGCCTCAATGCCAACAAGGCGATGTTCCGCTTCTTGAAGATTGCTGTAGGTTGCCAC
>CAJGDT010000203.1 GCA_904502265.1 uncultured Barnesiella sp.
CACCATTGTACACGTAGCCAATCATCATCTGCCATTTGGTGGCAAAGGGCGCAGTGGCATGGGGCGCTATCATGGCCGATACAGTTTCGAGACATTCAGTCATGCAAAGGCCGTCGTCTCTACAACCAACCGCTTCTTCCTATCCATCAAGTGCGCACCCTACGGCAACAAACTCAAGTGGGTGAAAAAGATACTTAAATAGAGATCTATTGTGTCTTGTTTAATATTTTTGAACAACACCAATATTGCCTCCAAAATTATTTTCTTTGGCTGTCGTCCAAGATAGCTGCGCTCGGGAAAAAAATAAGTAACTTATTTTGTTCTCCACTCGCTTATACCTATCTTTGTTCTTTCAAATATAAAAGAATGTGAATACCCAACTGCTACAACACCTCAACTCGGCTCAGCGCGAAGCTGTGCTTTACACCGATGGCCCGCAACTTGTCATTGCCGGTGCCGGCTCGGGTAAGACTCGTGTCCTCACCTACAAGATTGCTCACTTGCTTTCTACGGGATACGAGCCGTGGCGCATTTTGGCGCTCACTTTTACCATCAAGGCGGCCAACGAGATGAAGGAGCGTATTGCCAAATTGGTGGGCAAGGAGGTAGCTTCGCGCCTGTGGATGGGTACGTTTCACTCTATTTTCTCGCGCATCTTGCATGCCAATGCCGAGTGTCTGGGCTTTCGCTCCGACTTTACCATTTACGATACTGCCGACTCGCGCTCGCTCCTCAAGACTATCATCAAGGAGATGCAGCTCGACGACAAGATTTACAAGCCGGCTACTGTACAGTCCATTATCTCTAATGCCAAGAATGCTCTTATTACGCCTGGGGCATATGCATCCAACAGCGAGTTGCGCGACATGGACAACAAGCAGAAGCGCCCCATGTTGCACAACATCTACCGTGTATATTGGGAACGCTGTTTCCGTGCCGGGGCGATGGACTTCGACGACCTCTTGTTATATACCAACATACTCTTCCGCGACCACCCCGAGGTGGCGCAGAAGTATCGCGACCTCTTCCGTTATGTTTTGGTCGATGAGTATCAAGATACCAACTTCTCTCAGCACCTTATTGTCAACCAACTCTGTCGCGACCACGGCCGTCTATGTGTCGTAGGAGACGATGCCCAGAGTATCTACTCGTTTCGTGGGGCTAAGATTAGCAACATTCTCAACCTCAAGAACGAATACCCCGGCTTGCGCATCGATAAGTTGGAGCAAAACTATCGCTCTACGCAGAACATTGTCGACACTGCCAACAGCCTCATCAGCAAGAATAAGGAGCAGATTCCCAAGCGTGTATTTTCCGAGAAGGAGCGCGGCAGCAAGGTGCAGGTGCTTTCCTCTTACTCCGACTTTGAAGAGGCGCATCTTGTAGCCAATCGTATCAAGCAAATGCGTCTACTCAACGCTTTGCCTTACAACGACTTTGCAATCCTTTACCGCACCAACGCTCAGTCGCGTGTGCTGGAGGGCGCTTTGCGCAAGTTCAATATGCCTTATCGCATCTATGGCGGACTTGCCTTCTATCAACGCAAGGAAATTAAAGACGCCGTTGCATACTTCCGCCTTACCATCAATCCCGACGATGAGGAGGCCTTCAAGCGTGTCATCAACTATCCCGCACGAGGCATTGGCGACACTACTGTGAGCAAGGTACTGGCCACGGCACAAACGCACAACATCGGTGTGTGGAGTGTCCTTTCACAACCTCTCGAATACAACCTTCCGGTCAATGCCGGCGCGCGAGCCAAGTTGGCGGCTTTTGTCGAATTGATTGAATCTTTCCGTCAACTCGCTTCTACGCTTCCCATTGCCGAATTGGTCGAGCAGATTTTGCGCCGTTCGGGTATTATCAATGACATTTATTCGTCCGATACGCCCGAGAATATCAGCCGTCAGGAGAATATCCAAGAGCTTCTCAATGGTGTGCATGAGTTCTACACCCAACGCATCGAGGAGGGTAGCGAGGCGGTATCTTTGGCTGATTTCCTTGCCGAGATTTCGCTCATCACCGATCAAGACAATGGCGATGAGCATGAGCATGACAAAGTCACGCTCATGACCATCCACTCGGCCAAGGGTCTTGAGTTCCGCAACGTTATCATTACCGGTCTCGAGGAGGAACTATTCCCGTCGGCTATGTCACTCGACAATCCGTTGAGCATCGAGGAGGAGCGTCGTTTGCTATATGTAGCCATTACGCGTGCCGAGGAGAACTGTCTGCTCACATATGCACAGACTCGCTTTCGCAATGGTAAGACTGCCTCTTGTCGCCCCAGTCGTTTCGTCAACGACCTCGATAAACGATTCGTCGACATGCCCGAAAATGTCACCAGCCCCGCTTCCACAGCACCGTCGTTCGGCAACTCGTGGGGTAGGGAGCGTACATTCGGCGAACGTACTTTCGGTGAACGCTCTTTCGATGCTCCGCAACGTCCATTCAAGGCGCCCGAACCTCCAGCACAACTCAAGCCCGTTGCCGGCTCTCGTCGCATCGTCAACAACGACACGCCGGCCGACATCCGCGACAGCGTTACATCTGCTGCCGGTACACTTCGTCAAGGCACTCGCATTCGCCACGAACGCTTCGGACTCGGTACTATTGAAGCCATCGAAGGGGTAGGCGACAACTGCAAGATTAGCGTTGCTTTCGACAACGTAGGTCGCAAGCAACTCCTGCTCAAGTTTGCCAAGTTTACTATTATATAATAATACTTAATACACATCTATATATGTCACAACTTCCATCTCCCTGTTATGTACTCGACGAGGCTTTATTGCGTCGCAACCTTCAGCTTATCAAGTCGGTAAAAGACCGTGCCGGTGTCGATATTATTCTCGCATTCAAGGCCTTTGCCCTTTGGGAAGCTTTCCCCATTGTGCGCGAGTATATACCCACATCCACTGCCAGCTCTATTCACGAGGCGCGTTTGGCCTATGAGGAGTTGGGCTGTTTGGCGCACACCTATTCACCGGCCTATACCGATGCTACTTTCGACGATATATTGCGCTATAGCAGTCACATTACATTCAACTCGCTATCGCAATTCAACCACTTTGCCGAGCGCGTTGCTGCATACGACCGTCATATATCTTGCGGACTCCGCATCAACCCCGAGTTCTCCGATGTCGAGACCGACCTTTACAACCCCTGTGCTCCCGGTTCGCGACTTGGTGTAGTGGTTGACCAACTTCCGGCTACGCTCCCTGCCGGCATCGA
>CAJGDT010000204.1 GCA_904502265.1 uncultured Barnesiella sp.
GGGGTTGAAAGTCATATTCTTGCGAGGATCGACCTTGAGGATAAAGTACTTGAGCGCGCCCATACCTACTATGCGCGAAATTTCGCGAGCCTCCTCGGCGGTGCAACCATCGAGTTTGCCAAGTTCGGCCGATGTTTCGCGTGCTGTTGCTTCCATTTCGTCCATCAAGTCGTCAGCGTCTACTACAGTACCCTCGCGACTCTTCATCTTGCCTTCGGGAAGTTCAACCATACCATACGAGAAGTGTACGAGGTCTTTACCCCACTTGAAGCCCAATTTGTCGAGCAGGATAGAGAGTACTTGGAAGTGGTAGTTTTGCTCATTACCCACAACGTATATCATCTTGTCGATGGGGTAGTCGATAAAGCGCAACTTGGCAGTACCAATATCTTGTGTCATGTATACCGAAGTGCCGTCGCTACGCAACAACAACTTGTGGTCGAGACCCTCACCGGTGAGGTCGGCCCATACCGAACCATCCTCTTTGCGGTACATGATGCCTTTTTCAAGGCCTTCGAGTACTTTATCTTTACCTTCGAGATAGGTTTCGCTCTCGTAGTATATCTTATCAAAGTCTACACCCATACGACGATATGTCTCATCGAAACCGGCATATACCCACTCGTTCATCATGCGCCACACACCACGCACCTCTTCGTCACCGGCTTCCCAGCGACGCAACATTTCGCGAGCCTCGGCCATGAGGGGCGAAGCTGCCTCGGCCTCCTCCTTGCTCTTGCCCTCGTCCATGAGAGCTGCTACTTCGGCTTTGTAGTGTTTGTCAAAGAGTACGTAGAAGTCGCCAATCAAGTGGTCGCCTTTCTTACCGGCAGTTTCGGGAGTAACAGCGTTGCCCCACTTTTGCCAAGCAAGCATTGACTTACAGATGTGAATACCACGGTCGTTTACGATGTTGGTTTTAACCACGCGGTTGCCATTGGCTTCCATGATGCGCGAAAGGCTATAACCTAACAAGTTGTTGCGCACGTGACCCAAGTGGAGGGGTTTGTTGGTATTGGGTGATGAGTATTCGATCATTACCAAGGGTGACTCGTCGGTAGCTTGAGTAATACCGAATTGCTTGTCATTCTCGATTTCGTGCAACAATCCGGCCCAGAAAGCAGGTGCTATAACGAGATTCAAGAAACCTTTGATAACGTTGAAACCGGCTACTGCAGGCTCATTGGCTACCAAGTATTCACCAATTTCTTGTGCTGTAGCTTCAGGAGCTTTCTTCGATGCACGTAGGAAGGGGAAGACTACTACGGTGAGGTTACCCTCAAACTCTTTCTTTGTCTTTTGCGGCATGCAGCTGTTGGTGTCGGCCTCTACACCGTAGAGTGCTTTCACTGCATTTGCTGTTGCCGATGCTATAATTTGTTCTATTTTCATACTTCTAATATAAATAATAAGCGTGCAAAGATAATCAATTTATATTGATATACTTATCTATACCTTGTGAAAAAAGCTCTTTTCTGTCGTAATAATTACAAAAAAGTGACCATATTGCGGCTGTTGTAAGTGAAAAATGGGGCTTTCAGGGTATAATATACATCTGCAGCTCTATTGCGATTTCTTAATTTTAATAAAATTTACCATGCTCTTTCACTCTTTTTATTAATAAAACATACAATAGCAAGAAGGGTGATAATTATTTATTACCTTTGCAACTGCAAAATGCTGAATGGCTAAGAGGTATCCTTTGTATCTCTTTGTAAATAAACAAAATATATTATGCGATCGTTTTTCAATTCAATTCCGCCGGTTACCAAAAACCTGCTCATAATAAATGTATTGATGTGGTTTGCCACATTGGCCATTGGTATCAACCCCGAAACAGGCACATATCGTCTTGTCGACTGGATGGGTCTGCATCTTTTCGGTGCGTCGAAGTTCAATGTTGCACAACTTATTACCTACATGTTCTTGCACGACCCCTCGTCTTTTGCACACGTATTTTTCAATATGTTCTCGGTCTATATGTTTGGCCGTACGCTTGAGCAAGTATGGGGCGGTAAGCGATTCTTGTTCTACTATATCACTACCGGTATGGGTGCCGGCCTTATACAAGAGGCTGCATGGTTTATTGAGTTTGGCGACTATATCTCGCAAGTGGTGGATGTATATGGTTGGCAACAAGCCTCTATGGCACTCAATGGCCTTGTAACGATAGGTGCCTCGGGAGCTGTATTTGGTATCTTGTTGGCATTTGGTATGATGTTCCCCAATGTTCCTCTCTATCTTATGTTTATCCCTATTCCCATCAAGGCCAAATGGTTTGTAATGGGATATGGCCTTATAGAGCTCTTTATGGGTGTAAGTGCTACCAGCGATGGTATTGCTCACTTTGCTCACTTAGGTGGTATGTTGGTAGGTGTATTGCTCATACTCTATTGGAGAAAAAAAGGTATAGGAAATGGCGGGTATTATTGATAGATTGAAATATCAATTTGATAGTGCGCCGGCGCTCAAACGCCTGATATACATCAATGTCGGTGCGTTTATTGCTGTGCATTTGGTATCGGTGATTCTTATGTTGTTTAATATCGATACGTTGCAATGGCTGTCGTTTATCGAAGTTCCCTCGTCGCTCAAGATTATACCCTATCGTATATGGACGTTGGTGACATATATGTTTGTACACTATGACCTGTGGCACATCCTATTCAATATAATGTGGCTATATTGGTTTGGTACAATTTTCATACAATTTTACACGCCCAAGCACCTTGGTGTACTCTATGTTCTGGGTGGATTGGCCGGTGCAGCGTTGTATCTCTTTTCCTACAATGTTTTTCCCTATTTTGCCGGTAAGGAAGGTATGATGTGTGGAGCTTCGGCCTCTATCATGGCTATTGTTTTTGCTACGACATTACGTGTGCCCAATTACAAAATCAACCTCATGTTTATAGGCTCTGTATCACTTAAATACATTGCGCTTATCACAATCCTTATCGATTTGATGAGTATGACATCGGCCAATGCCGGAGGACATTTTGCTCACATCGGTGGCGCTATAATGGGTGCGATATTTGCCATGAGTTGGAATCGTGGTAAAGATATATTGCGACCAATCAACAAGCTATTAGATACACTCGTGACGGCATGGCGAGCACCGCACATCAAGATACGCCGCCCCAAGAAGCATACCCACACTCATACTCACAGTAGTGATAAAGCGCCCCATTCACATCGTCGACCCGAAACCGACAGTGAGTAC
>CAJGDT010000205.1 GCA_904502265.1 uncultured Barnesiella sp.
AACTTCATGATACCATCATCCACAGCCTTGGTACTATTTATCAACCAAAAGGCACCGCCAATTATCAGCACAAAGGCTATAATGCCGGCCTGACGACTGAAGCCTTCATATAAGGCCGAGAAGACTTGCCATGTTTGTGCATTTCCACCGGGAACTACCCATGTAGCTATTGCACACAATACCAATACCGAGAAGATAATAACGTAAGTGTTGGGAACTTTAAACTTTGCCATAATTCATACTTTTATGGTGCAAAGATACAACCAAACGAGCGAGAAACATGAAGTTTACTTCATTGTTTTTCACAGCGAGTGCAATACATCTTCGAGATTTATCTCAAAGATACAACCAAACGAGCGAGAAACATGAAATTTATTTCATTGTTTTTCACGGCGAGTGCAATACATAGACTTTCACAACGCACTTTCTGCAATATAGCCTTGCTTTTCTCACTCATTCTCCATACTTTTGTGCAAGTACCAACCCTTAATAATACACAACTATGAAAACCACATCCACAAAAGGCTTTCTCCTGCCTTGTACGCTTTTATTAGTGTTTGTTTCGCTCTTGTGTGCCAATAAGAGTTACGCACAGTTTCATGCCGGAGTCGATGTAAAGTACAGCTTCGGACTTTGCGAAGATGACTTTAACTTCAATAGGTACGATGGTACCAACTCCCTCGGTATAGCCCTGAGCGGATTGTACGAATTTAACCCCCAAATTTGGGCCGGTGTGGGTGTCCTCACCAACATCAACAACAGGGGGATGACTATTGTCGACGGGGCTTCTATTACACAACAACCCATCATGCAGTTTGCCCCCTACCTCACCTTCCGCTACCGTTCGTACAAGCACCTCAATCTCTATCTCTTTACCGACTTAGGCTACGCCATACCATTCAAGACAAGTACCGGTATTCAGACATTCAGCGAGGGTGTCATGTGGAACGCCGGTGTGGGATATAGCTTGATGTTTGCCAAGCACTTTGGTCTCAACTTTACGGTTGGCTATAATCTGCAACAAATCAAGGGCACTCCCTGCGGACCTCCTCCTCCCGGTTCTAGTTATGCTTACGATATTGCCGAGAATAATATTCGCCACTCTATAGCCATTAGCGTAGGCGTGGTTTTCTAAGACATAACGACGCAAAAAGCAAACCCACCATTGCTATGTAGTAATGGTGGGTTCTTTATATCCGTATGTATGGGTTACTTTCTCTTTATATAGTCTATGTTGTAGTGTAGTCCCCTACTCTCCTTGCGCTCCATGGCTTGTCGCATGATGAGGTAGCCGGTGTTAATCATGTTGCGCAATTCGCATATCTCTTTCGACGCCTTGCTACGCTTAAAGAGGCTCTCGGTCTCCTCATAGAGTATATCCAGGCGCACCCAGGCGCGTTTCAGGCGCAAGTCCGAGCGCACTATACCCACATAGGTACTCATTATCTGACACACCTCCTTGGCACTTTGCGTAATCAACACCATCTCCTCGTTGGGCACTGTACCCTCGGCGTTCCATTCGGGTATTTCGTAGCAGAAGTCATAGTCGCCCAGGTTGGCCATTGCATGCTTGGCTGCTGCGTCGGCATACACTACGGCTTCTATAAGCGAATTGGATGCCAATCGGTTGCCACCATGCAGGCCGGTGCAGGCACACTCACCTACGGCATACAGACGGTTGATTGACGAGCGTGCATCGAGGTCTACCAATATACCACCACACAAGTAGTGGGCTGCCGGTGCTACGGGTATGTAGTCGCGTGTTATATCTATGCCCAGGCTCTTGCACTTCTCGTATATGTTGGGGAAGTGTGCGCGGGTCTCGTCGGGGTCTTTGTGGGTAACATCGAGATACACATGGTCTTCGCCTCTATTCTTCATCTCGTTGTCGATGGCACGTGCCACTATGTCGCGCGGGGCAAGCGACAAGCGCTCGTCATACTTGTGCATAAACTCCTTGCCGTCGCAAGTACGCAACACACCGCCATAGCCTCGCATGGCCTCGGTAATGAGGAAGCTGGGACGATCGCCGGGATGATACAACGCAGTAGGGTGGAACTGTACAAACTCCATATCCTTCACCGTACCCTTGGCACGATACACCATCGCTATACCATCGCCGGTAGCCACAAGGGGGTTGGTTGTAGTCTTATACACCGCACCCACGCCACCGGTAGCCATTACCGTTACGCGCGACAGGAAGGTGTCTACATTGCCCGTAGCAAGGTCGAGCACATAGGCTCCATAGCACTCTATATCGGGGGTTTGGCGCGTTACCGTCATGCCCAAGTGGTGTTGGGTAATAATCTCTATGGCAAAGTGCTTGTCGTAAACAGTAATATTGGGATGACGGCGCACTGCCTCTATCAGGCTCAGCTGTATCTCAGCGCCGGTATTATCCTTGTGGTGCAATATGCGAAACTCCGAGTGTCCGCCCTCGCGGTGCAGGTCAAACTCGCCATTCTCATTACGGTCAAAATCGACACCCCAATTAATCAGCTCCTCAATTTGTGCCGGAGCCTCTCGCACTACCTTCTCGACAGCTGTACGGTCGCTCAAGAAGTCGCCTGCTATCATCGTATCCTCTATATGTTTGTCGAAGTTGTCTACAAGCATATTGGTTACCGATGCTACTCCGCCTTGCGCAAAGTAGGTGTTGGCATCTTCCAACTCGCTCTTACATACCAAAGCCACTGTGCCCCTATGAGCTACCTTAAGGGCAAAACTCATACCTGCTATGCCCGAACCAATGACCAAAAAGTCGTATTTCTTCACCATCCTTATAATTTTTGTGTCGCTATGACGTGTACTCTACGTTGCATATCGTGCTTACACACGTTGCTATAAAGGTATATACGGCAAAGGTAACGATAAATAACTAATATTGTCACCCTCCGGGCAAAATATTCGCAAAAATATCACCCTCTATCTTTTTTTATCCTACAGTGTAGCTATAGTCTACATTATATGCTATATTTGTAAATCGTACTATAATTCTATCCCATGCGACACACACTGCCCTCACTTATACTTGCCCTGGCTCTGCTTCTCGTTGGTTGCTACAGCGACCCGCGACAGATCGAGCTGATAGACCGCGCTGAGGCCCTCATGGACTCGCTGCCCGACACCTCGCTCGCCCTGCTCGATAGCGTCAACTCAAGCCGCCTCGTCGGCGCCGATAATGCCCGAT
>CAJGDT010000206.1 GCA_904502265.1 uncultured Barnesiella sp.
AAAAGAACAAGAAAAACAGCAGTGATACTGCCCATATAAATACGTAAATAAAGATATATGATTTCAGTAGATGGCCTTACCGTCGAATTTGGCGGTACTACCCTATTTCAAGACATATCATTTGTTATCAACGAAAAAGACCGTATAGCCCTTATGGGTAAAAACGGTGCCGGAAAATCGACACTCCTGAAGATTTTGGCAGGTGTGCGCCAACCCACTCGTGGCAGCGTATCGGCTCCTAAAGATACTGTTATAGCCTATCTGCCCCAGCATCTTATGACCGAGAATAGCCGCACTGTCTTTGAGGAGACTTCGCAAGCCTTCGCTCACCTCTTTGAGATGGAGGCCGAGATAAACCGTATGAACGATGAGTTGGCTACCCGCACCGACTACGAAAGCGAAAGTTACTATGCCCTTATAGAACAAGTGGCTGCATTGAGCGAAAAGTTTTATGCCATAGACCTCACCCACTTTGAGGAGGATGTCGAGAAGATTTTGCTGGGTCTTGGATTTGAGCGCAAGGACTTCAACCGTCCCACAGAGGAGTTCAGTGGTGGATGGCGTATGCGTATCGAGTTGGCCAAATTGCTCTTGAAGAAACCCGACGTACTGCTTCTTGATGAGCCGACCAACCACCTCGACATCGAGTCTATTCAATGGCTCGAAGAGTTCCTCATCAACAACGGCCAGGCAGTAATCGTTATCTCGCACGACCGTGCCTTTGTCGACCACATTACCACTCGCACCATCGAGGTTACTATGGGTCGCATATATGACTATAAAGTAAACTATTCGCAATACCTTGAGCTGCGCAAGGAGCGTCGCGAGCAACAAATGAAGGCCTACAACGACCAACAAAAGATGATTGCCGAGACCAAGGAGTTTATTGAGCGCTTTAAGGGCACATACTCAAAAACCCTACAAGTACAGTCGCGCGTGAAGATGCTCGAAAAGCTCGAACTTATCGAGGTCGACGAGGAGGATACCTCGGCATTGCGCCTTCGCTTCCCGCCCGCACCTCGCTCGGGCAGCTACCCCGTTATTGCCGACGGTGTAGGTAAAGCCTACGGCGACAAGCGAGTCTTTGCTAACGCCAATTTCACCATCGAACGTGGTGAGAAGGTTGCTTTTGTAGGCAAAAACGGTGAGGGTAAATCGACTCTCGTTAAATGTATCATGAACGAGATTGAGCACGAGGGAACACTCACACTCGGCCACAACGTCATGATAGGCTATTTTGCACAAAATCAGGCATCTCTATTGGACGAAAACCTCACTGTATTCCAGACTATTGACGATGTTGCGAAGGGTGATGTTCGCCTGCAGATACGCGACCTATTGGGAGCATTTATGTTTGGTGGCGAAGAGTCGACCAAAAAGGTGAAAGTGCTATCGGGTGGTGAGCGTACTCGCTTGGCTATGATAAAGTTGCTACTCGAACCCGTCAATCTGCTTATCCTCGACGAGCCTACCAATCACCTCGACATGAAGACCAAGGATATCTTGAAGGCTGCCTTGCAAGCATTCGATGGCACACTTATTCTGGTGTCGCACGACCGTGACTTCCTCGACGGATTGGTATCGAAGGTGTATGAATTTGGTGAGGGTCGCGTACGTGAGCACCTTGGTGGTGTGTATGACTTCCTTGAGAAAAAACGTATAGAAAACCTCAACGAACTGGAGCGTACTCGTAAAGCATAACCGACATGAAGATACAATTTATTGTTGTTGGAAAAACGGCACAGAGCTACCTGGTAGAGAGTATTGCCGACTATACGGCTCGCATACGTCGTTACCTACCATTCGACATGGAGGTAATTCCCGAGCTGAAAAATACTCGCAATATGACTACCGACCAACAAAAGGAACGCGAGGGAGAGGCCATATTACGCGCCTTGCAACCCGGCGACTTTGTTGTACTGCTCGACGAGCACGGACAAGAATTTACCTCAATGAAATTTGCTCGTTATATCGAGCAAAAGATGCAAACTGTAGCACGCCGATTGGTATTCATTGTAGGTGGGCCATACGGATTTTCACAAGCTGTATATGACCGCTGCAACGACAAGCTATCACTCTCGAAGATGACCTTCTCGCACCAGATGGTACGCCTATTCTTCACCGAGCAGCTATATCGCGCCATGACCATCCTCAACAACGAGCCCTATCATCACGAATAACAAATAAAACAAACTATAACTATGAAAAAAATTCTTTTTAGCACATTACTTCTTCTCTCGATGGCACTATGCAACAGTGCCAACGCACAAACAAGCAGCGAAACTAATACTCCCGACACAGATGCATTTGACACACACATTGGTACAATGTGGGACCTGTCGGTAGGTAAGAAATTGGGGCCTGTGCGCTTGATGTTGCAACAAAGTGTATTCACCATTGACACCCACATGGAGCGTGCCATGACAATCTTTGGTGGCGACGTTGAGATAATACCTACTTACCTCAAGGTTACAGCCCTTGGCTTCTACCTCTATCACCGCAGCGATGCCGGACAATACCGTGACCTGTTGCGCTACCACATAGGTCTCAATGGTGCTGCACCCAGCCAATATATCACCTTCTCATGGGGCGCTCGCTACGAGTCGACCTATATTGTGGGCAACAAGACACCCGTTGACAAATTCCGTGCTCGCATACGTTTTTCAGGCAATATCCCCAACTCTAAGTTCTCTCCCTTCATTGGCGCTGAGCACTTTTTGCAAGTCAATGGCGACTATGCCGGTGAGACAGAGCGTGTGTGGATAGACCTTGGTGTGACATACAAAATCGATAAGCACAACAGCGTAGAACTCCTCGCCCGTGCTGAGAATCGCCAACTCGCCACACCCCAACAATGGAACGCCAATTTCGGCTTCGCATACAAAATCAGCTTGTAATTATATCACATAGAAGAATAAAAGGGTGTACAGTAATCACTGTACACCCTTTAGTTATTTTATTACAATATGAGTAACATTATTAATTAATCGGCATTTTCAAGAGTGCCATGTATAACGATATGATTGTGAAGCAAGAAGCATATTGTTGTAAATACATTTATAGTGACGAATATCAGTAGTGTCGAGATACAAAAAAAGAGCATCGGAAATCCGATGCTCTTTTTTTCATAAAATCAATAACTGATCTTATTTTACCTTAGCA
>CAJGDT010000207.1 GCA_904502265.1 uncultured Barnesiella sp.
AAGAGTATTTCTTGGTCGATGAGGCATTGTACAACTGTCGAGCCGACTTGATGCTGACCGGTCGTACTTTGATGGGTCACGAAAGTGCCAAAAACCAACAACTCGAAGACCACTATTTTGGGTCGATACCCTTGCGTGTCGAGGCTTTTATGCGCGACTTTGAGATAGAGTGTCACAAGTTGGGTATTCCTTGCAAGACTCGCCACAATGAAGTTGCTCCCAACCAGTTTGAGGTAGCACCTATATACGAGGAGGTAAATCTTGCCAACGACCACAATTTGCAGTTGATGACTGTGATGAACAATGTGGCACGTCGTCACAAGTTCCGTGTGTTGTTGCACGAAAAACCCTTCAAAGGTGTAAATGGTTCGGGTAAGCACAATAACTGGTCGTTAGGAACAGATACAGGGGTGCAATTATTTGCTCCCGGTAAGACTCCTATGGCCAACTTGCAGTTTGTTACCTTCGTAGCCAATGTGATGGCTGCCGTGCACAAGCACAACGGATTGCTTAAGGCTTCGATTATTTCGGCGACCAACCAACACCGCCTCGGTGCCAACGAAGCTCCTCCTGCGATTATTTCGATATTCCTGGGCCGTCAGATAGGAGATTTGGTCAATAGAATTATACAATCACCCTCGAAAGAGGCTCTCAACCTTGCCTCGAAGAGTGAGTTGGATTTGCATGTGGTGCAAGTACCAGAGTTATTACTTGACAACACCGACCGCAATCGCACATCGCCCTTTGCATTTACGGGTAATCGTTTTGAGTTCCGTGCGCTGGGCTCATCGGCCAATAGTGCATCGGCTATGATCGTTATCAATGCGGCTGTCGCTTGTCAGCTCATGGAGTTCAAGGAGAATGTCGATGCTCGCATAGCGCAAGGCCTTAGCAAGGAAGAGGCCATCTTTGCCGAGGTTCAAAAAATACTTATTGAAAGCCAACCTATACACTTCGATGGTAACGGATACAGCGATGAGTGGAAGGAAGAGGCTGCTCGCCGTGGTCTTGATTGTGAAAACTCAGCTCCGCTTATGTACGACAACTATCTCACAACCCACACCATCGATATGTTTGCCAAAACCGGTGTAATGACACACTCCGAGCTCTTGGCGCGCAACGAGGTAAAATGGGAACTCTACACTAAGAAGATACAGATAGAGGCTCGCGTATTGGGCGACTTGGTTATGAATCATATTGTACCCGTAGCCACACGATACCAGTCGATTCTCATCGATAATGTGTTTAAGATAAAAAGTCTCTTCCCGGCCGATAAGGTCGAAGCCATTGCAGCCAAAGATATGGAAGAGATTGAGAAGATTGCTTTACACATGCACGCCATAAAAGAGCAAGCCAATGCTATGGTTGAGGCTCGCAAGGTGGCCAACCGCATAGAGAATGAACGCGAAAAAGCAATTGCCTATCATGAAACCATAGAGCCTTACATGGAAGAGATACGCTATCATGTTGACAAGCTCGAGCTGATGATTGACAATGAAATATGGCCCTTACCCAAATATCGCGAACTCTTGTTTATAAAATAATCTGATACATTGCCGATAACTATCTAATTATTAGAAATGTTGTCGGCAATGTTATTTTTGTGCCAAAAAAAGCAAGACTCAGTATATGTAAAAAAGAATAAAAATATTATTTTTGCACATCACAATTTACAACATAGCAAATATATTATAATATGTCAGATCCTCTCAAACACGAATGTGGCGTTGCTTTGGTAAGACTCTTGAAGCCACTGTCGTACTACAAAGAGAAATATGGTACTTATATGTACGGTCTTAATAAGTTGATGCTCCTTATGGAGAAGCAACACAATCGCGGACAGGAAGGAGCCGGACTGTCGTGTGTGAAACTGCATGCACAGCCTGCCGAGGAATTTATCTACCGCGAGCGTGCATTGGGTGCCGGTGCCATTCAAGAGATATTCGGCAAGGTGCAAAAGACAATCATGCAGTATCCCTATGCCGACAAAGATGCTCAATGGGTTGAGCAACATTTACCCTTTGTAGGAGAGGTATATATGGGTCACCTTCGCTATAGCACTACCGACAAGAAGGGACTTTCGTATGTGCACCCCTTCTTGCGTCGTAGCAACTGGCGCTCACAAAATATGCTTTTGTGTGGTAACTTCACTATGACCAATGTGCAAGAGATATTTGACTATGTTGTGGCTCAAGGTCAGCATCCTCGCTACATGGCCGATACATTTGTTATTCTTGAGCAACTTGGTTCGGCTTTGGATGCCGAGAACTATCGACTCAGCCAAAAGTTCCGCCAAGAAGGTCATACAGGTTTGCTTAACGACCTGATTGAGGACAATCTCGACATAGCCGGTATATTGCGTCGCGAAGCCCCCATCTGGGATGGTGGTTATGTAATGTGTGGACAAACCGGTAGTGGCGATATGTTTGCCGTGCGCGACCCCAAAGGTATTCGCCCCGCATTCTACTACCGTGACGAAGAGATTGTTGTTGTTGCATCGGAGCGTCCCGTGATACAAACTGCACTCAATATTCCTGTTGATGAGGTATATGAACTTAGTCCCGGTGAGAGTATCATTATTAAGAAAAACGGAGAGGTTAACTTTGAGCAAATCATGGAGCCGCTCGATAACCAAGCCTGTTCGTTCGAGCGCATATACTTCTCACGTGGTAGCGACCGCGACATCTACAATGAGCGCAAGATGCTCGGTAAGCAACTTACCGATTCGATTCTTAAGAGCGTCGACTATGACTTAGATCATACAGTATTCTCGTTCATTCCCAACACCTCCGAAGTGGCCTATTATGGTATGGTGCAAGGTATGACCGATTACCTTATCTCACAAAAGATAAAGCAAATAACAACCGGTCGCAACAAACTATCGGAAGAGGAACTCTATCGCATCCTTTCGCGTCATGTACGTACCGAGAAGGTAGCTATCAAAGATATCAAGTTGCGCACATTCATCTCGGAGACCAACACACGCAACGACTTGGCTGCTCACGTGTATGACATTACATATGGTACTATTACACCTTACGTCGACAACCTTGTGGTTATTGACGACAGTATCGTGCGTGGTACAACACTCAAACAAAGTATCCTCAAGATACTTAGCCGTTTGCA
>CAJGDT010000208.1 GCA_904502265.1 uncultured Barnesiella sp.
GGGTACTACCTTCGACAACCGCATACGCAACAGTGCCTTGCAGGTGCAAATATATACCCCCGACAACCGCTTGATGGGCGAGGTGGAAAATATTATGTACTGGAGCCAGAGCGAAACAGAATATACATTCTATGGCGATATAAGCCACTTGCCGCTCACACAAGGTAATAGTTATAAAATTGTGGTGCTGGCCAACAGCCCTACAGCAAACATCGACATAAACTCGCTCGATTTCTCGATAGACGATATTGCCTATCCCGATGGCTATATCCCAATGGTGGGCATACTGCAGTTTACCATCACCAATGCTGCGCTGCAAGAGTTGGGTACGATAGATATGCTACGCTCGGTGGCCAAAGTGGTGGTAGATATAAACAGCCACATGATAGCCGATGGCTACACCCTCGAAGAGGTGAGCATCAACCACCACAATATGAAGGGCTACTGTATGCCCAATGGATGGAATCGTGTGACACGCACAAGAGAGCTTGACCAAGAGTTGTGCATTAATGCCTACCACAGCCACATCGAAGAGCACGAAGGTTACCCGTTTGCAGCTACAACCGATGGTATAGAGTATGTTATGTATATGCCCGAGTTCAATGTACTGCATACGACCGACAACCGCCCGGTCATAAGCCTCAAACTCAAGAAAAACGGTGTTGTGATGACCTACAACGAAGCCATTTCGTTTAGCCAATACGATATAAACGGCAATCCGCTACCCAACAGCGACTATAACATTGTGCGCAATCACGTGTATCACTATACCATAACCGGCATCAGCAGTAACCTCATACTCGAGTACGAAGTAATGCCCTGGGAGGATGGTGGCACATGGGATCGCGGTACATTCCAGTATCCAACCTATCACAACCCCGTTATACCCGACCAAGCCGAATACCTCGAAAATCCGATGTTGGCCATCACCACCCCCCCAACGATGACCTATAACACCGGTAATCCCGAAGCCGGTGCATTCTCGGTGTGGTTCAGAATGACCGAACCGGTAGGACAAAAATGGATGCCGGTAGTAAATCAGAGTGATGATGACTATGATATAAAAGTATATCATATAGAAGATGGCCTGAGAAAAGAGCTGACCGACTCAAAGCAATGGGTGGCAGCCGATAAATGGTACAACATAAAAGTTATACCCCGCAAAGCCCAAGAGGAAGGACACACCGTAAACTTTGGTATTACCTATACCCAGGATTGGATGCCTCAGCAGATGTCGATGTATCTGTTTATCAACGGAGAAAAAGATAACTTGGCATGGCCCGATAGTGGCGATAGCCCACAGAAAATAGCTATAAAGCAACTATAATAGATAGATGATGAAACGCGCTATACATTACATACTTATGCTCACGATGCTTGTGCTGGCGGTCGGCTGTATAAAAGACGACCTTGCAGCAGATGTACTCGATGACAACCAATATGTAACGATGCAAGTCTCATCACCACGATTTGACATTACTCGCGCCGATACCATCCCCCTATCGTATGAAGATGATATCAACCACCTCGATGTGCTTATATTCCACGATGATGGAGGTCAAGATAGCAAGGTACACCACGAGCGTATAGCGGTTGACAATACGCAAGGTGCGGTGCAACTCAAGGTAAAGCGCAACAGCTTTATAGCCAACGAGCGCTACTTTGTGTATGTAATAGCCAATAGCACCTACCCCGAAAGCACATTTGCAGGCTTTACCCGCCTCAACGATTTGCGCCTTCTCAAACAAGAAGATGCCCGCATACATATGACCGGCTCAAAAGCACTCGACTCGCCCACTCACTTCTTGATGGACGGTATTGCCTACCTCAAAGATAGCAACGAGCCGGCAACCCCGAGAGGATACATACTATACAATGGCAACGACCGTGATGTAACCATATTGAAAGTGCGACTGCGCCGAGCTGCCGCCAAGATAGTAGTAAGACTGCGCAAAGGCGACGGTGTGACATTCAACTACAACCAGCACATAGGCTATTACATAAAAAATATGCCTTACAACACAATGGTGCTGCGCGAAATGGAACGACACGAAACATTGCTGCGCATTCCCGACAAAACAACCGGCGAATACTTTGACTGGACCGACAACGAAGTAACCGTCACAGCCTATACCTACAGCCACTCGTGGTTGGGAGAGAGCTTCTTTGAGCAAGGTACCTCGCTCATTGTCAATATACCTATTACCTACAACGGGGTTGTGTATCCCAACAGTTACTACCAGATATTGCTTAACGCCGACTGTACCATAGAACGCAACACGTGCTACGAAATTATAGGTACCATAAACGCACCCGGAGCCGAGGAGCAAGACACCCCTATAGAGCTCACACAGCTGAAATATAAAGCTGTGGAGTGGACCAACGTGAATGTAAACATCAACAACAACAATGCTCCCAAATACCTGTCGTTAAGCCACGATACCATCAAGTTGCACAACGTAGCACGAGATACCACTACCTTGCGATTCTCGTCATCTTCGCCCATTACGGTCAAGACGGTATCGGCACACTTTATCGACAAGTTTGGCCAAAAGAAAACCCTTGGCTCCGCCGACCTTCAAAAGATATTAGGAACTCCCGATAGCGGTATTGCCGGAGGTATTACCATAGAGAGCCTTGTGCCCACCAACAATACCATACAGTATATAGAGTTATTGGTAACTAACCAAGAGGGATTGACCAAGAGTGTGTTTATAGAACAATATCCGCTGGTGTACATAACCAACCAACAAGGATGGTACTCGTATCGCGACGACTTCAAGACAAGCAACAGCCGACCTACCACCTACCAATATAAAGGCGACCGCATAGTGGCTGTGGGATTGGAAAGTTCTACGTGGAATAATAAACACAAATATACCAACGATAGTTATAATAACCGAAGCGTAAACAGCAGCTATTTTTGGCATTCAAAGGTAGTCTCTTCGTACAACGCCTCTACCGGTAAATCGACCACCTCGTTCTACGAATGGTCGAGCAGTGGCACAAAACCCTCAATTGCCGGAACATGCGAGAGTAACATCAATGCCCGTATGTACCATGTGCGCATTACAGCCACATCGGAAGAGTATTCGATAGGTCGCCCGCGTATGGATGCCAAC